>JASLXI010000059.1 GCA_030740415.1 Dehalococcoidia bacterium | reverse complement strand
CAGAAGAAGTGGCTTCTCCGACAATAGAGGCATTGGTTCTGCTTTGTTACTGGGCATGGTTGACACCTCCAACCGACCAGGAAATTATACCTCAGGCGAATCTTGTGCAAAAGTGCGAGGTTAGGTGATGGCACTGAAGGCTATTACACCCCCCAGGACCGTAGTTATGCCTACCATCTGCATCCGGCCCAATCGCTCTTTTAGAAGAATCCAGGCCAGGGCCATAGTAACCGCGGGGTACGCAGCTGCAATGGGAATGACGAGGGACACAGGATTCAGCTCTATGCCCAGGTTGAACGCAATGAAGCCCAAGGAGTCCAATACCCCAGCGCCCATCACCAGGACGACCGTCCCTTTCCGAAAATTCAACCTAACGGACCTCCTGACCGTGAGATAGGTGCCAAGAAAGACGGTAGATAGGACTCGAACCGCGGCCACCGCCAGGAATGGGCCTACGTCCTCCACCATGGGCTTCCACAGGGTAAAGGCTATCCCCATGACCATCATCGCAGTGAGGCCATACCAGACCCCACTGATGGAGGCACCATTTCTGCCTCTAGCTGACGTAAGGACTATACCCAACAGAATCACGAGTATCAGCAGATATTTGATCGGCCCTACCACCTCATCGAAAAAGATAGCCGTCAGAATAGTGGTGACCACCAGGTAGCCCGCTGACAGGGAGCTAACGACGGATACCATCCCTCGCTCCATGCCCCGGTAGAAGACAACGTAGGCCAGTGGGAAAAGCAAACTGGATAGTACTGCGAGGGTCACAAAGTCCCCACTCGCCAGGGTGCTCCACTGGGAGTCGCGGAGCAGTCCCGCAAGCAGAGGAGGAACTACACCCAACGCCATGACCCCCAGGGCCACAGATGGACTTCCTATGCGTATGGATGCATACCTTGCCAGCATGTCGCCCACACCCCACGCAAACATGCTGGTAAATCCCCAGAGTGCGGGGTCTGCCTGTGACATAAAAACTCCCGATTTTCTAATAACACCCTAAGAGGCCTCTCGCATAGGTAGTAGAGATTGGATAAAGCAACATCCTTAGGCTCCTCGAATCCCTCGATAATCCCCACAGCCCTACTGTATAGGTAAATCAGGACTTGAGGGAATAGGTAATTAATACCAGTAGAGATAAGAAGAATTTCTCATCTCTAAGAGGCGTTTCCTTAAATCGCGGAAAACCTTGGCTCTAATGCACATGTTAGTTTCTTTGCGCCGCTAGCTTAAGACGCTCCCTAAAGCACCTGGAACGCTCAATCTCTAAGGAATCACTCTACGGCGTAGAGAGTGCCATCCTTGGATGCAAGATACAGGGTGCCTCCGGCCAGCACCGGCGTCGAGAATCCCCTTTCAGCGATTTGCAGCTCCCACTGCTTCTCGCCGCTGTCCTTGTCCACAGCGTAAAGCATCCCCTTGCCATCGCCCACAAGAACGGTGTCCTCCACTATTGTGGGAGTGGACAGACCGTATGCCCTCGAGTCGAAGAGCCAGAGCCGTTTGCCGGTCGATCTATCTATGGCGTGAAGCCTGCCGTCCTGAATAGGAACATAGACCTTGCCTTCATCGGCTGCGGGGGTCATCTCAATGGTGCCTCTCAGTCGATAGGTCCGCTCTACACCCTTGGGAAGCCCGGGGTGATCTCTCCAACCCCAGAGCCACATCTGAAGTTTGAACCTATACCACCTGCTGTAGAAGAGCACTTCCTCTTCCTTTAGATTCACGGTGGCCAGAATACCGTTGCGATACGGGACGTAGATCGAGTCCTCCACGATTATCGGAGAGCCCACGACATCCTGGTTGAGACCCCGGAACGAGAATCGTCTCTTGCCAGTATTCGTATCATACATGGTCACCCGGCCGTCCATAGAGGATACCACCAGAATGTCACCAGACAGCGCTGCTGTGTTGGTAATCCAGTCCCTGGTAAGATGGGACCATCGCTCCGTTCCTGTCAGAGCGTCCAGAGCGTAGATCTTACCATCCCCAGAGCCAACGTATACCACCCCGTCCTTCACTAATGACGAGCCTGTGTTGGGACCTCCCTCTCCTGTGACAAACTGCCATCGCGATTGTCCTGTATCGGCGTCCAGGGCAATGACCTTCCTGTCCCGGGTCGCAAAGATTACCAGCCCCTCTGCCACCGTCGGTGACGAGTCTATCGCCGTTTCAGTCCCATACTCCCAAATGATGCTTCCCGTAGCCGCGGCCAGGGCCATCACTCGGTTGTCCTGGGTGGTGAGATACAATCTTCCCCCTTTTATCGTAGGGGTGGACACTATAGGCTTGGAGGTCTCGAAGGTCCATTTCACCTGGCCTTCGATGGACGCGCTCTCCTCGGGAACTGGGCCTGCTCCTTCAGAGGTCCTGTAAATCATGGCCCACTCCCCGGGACCTGACACGGAACTAATGTCGGAGGAAGGAGGGGGTACTGGGAGAGTGACGTTTAAGAACTGGATCGCGAGGACCACGCCTACCGCAGCCAGTACCGATCCCAGGATGCTTCGCCGTATCCTAGAGATCTCCTTCTTCCTCAGGTCCCTTTCTGCTGTTGAAGCTACCTCTTCCCCTATCCCCGCCGCCACACGGTCCAAGAGGCCCCAGCACCCAGTGCACATGGCAGCCCCTGGTGAATTACTTTGGCCGCACGCCCTGCAAATGACCGTCTGAGTCATGCTCATTATCTCCAACTCCTGCAGCTACGACTGACCCATGCACCCTATGCCACCATTATACACCCGCGTATACACGAACCTTGGAATGCCATCTCTTGCAAAACAAATATTCCGTTATACATGCATCGTTAACTAATCACACCCAGATACTCCCTGTGTGAGACAGGCAAGGCCATACCCTCATGGAAATGCCTGGACCCGGCAGCGTGTTCGTGACCAGGAGTTGGCGCTTCACCAAACCGGTCTACATCGGTGACACAATACGTGCCACGGCCGCAGTCAAATCAATACGGAGGGGGCCCCCATAACTGATATAGCAGTCACAGTAGAGAACCAGCGCGCCGAGCGCGTGTTTGATGGGGAAGCCACCGTGTTTCAAGCTCAACCAGACTGAGCCTAGAAGGGATGCCGGTAATTGTCCATCTCGCCAGAAAGAACAGTCCGGCCAGTATCAAGGTCTTAAATGTGGGTACAGAGCAAGCCCTGCCTGCTACTCAAATACCTGAACAATCTCGTACTTGGTGGTACGTTGGGCGGGCGTAAAACCCGCCTCCCGGATCATAGCCTGAGTCTCCGCTGTGGAGGTGCGGTTGTAGAACCCAGCCTCCTGCATCACGTTCTCGTCGAACAGCGTTCCTCCAAAATCGTCTCCACCAAAGTTGAGAGCCACCTCACCCGTCTTCTTGCCTTCGGAGAACCAAGATGCCTGAATATGCTGAATGTTATCCAGGTATATTCTGGCAATGGCGATCATTCGCAGATACGGGTTGGGACCCGATTCCTCCTTAACTCTTTTTGCAATGGGGGTATTTCCCCGTTTGTAGCTCCAAGGAATGAAGGCGGTGAAACCCTCCTGGCCGATAGCCAGGGCCTCGTCCTGAAGAGCACGGGTGTGCTCAAGGTGCTCGATGATGTCCTCTGGACGCTCAAGGTGGCCGTACATCATGGTAGCGGTGGTGCGATACCCCAACCGATGCGCTTCACGATGCACCTCTTCCCACTCCTCTACTCTTCCCTTGGGCCACAGACGGCTGAGATGACGCTTCACCCGGTTCGAGAGTACCTCTGAGCCGCCACCAGGCAGTGTCTCTTGCCCAGCCTGCTTCAAACGACCGAGCACCTCCGCCACTGGCATCTCCGCGACCTGGGACATCTTCTGTATCTCTGGCGCCGAGAAGTAGTGGGGGAGCACCTGGGGATACCGACGCTTGGTCTCCCGTACCAACGCCTCGTAGTAGTCCATGGGCAGACTGGAGTTGAGGCCCCCCTGCAAAAGGACCGTGGTAGCTCCCCTGGCCGCTGCCTGCCCTACCATCTCCATGGCCTGTTCTACCGTGTGGGTGTAAGCATCCGAGTCCTTCTCCGTCCGATAAAAGGCACAGAATGTACAGTAAGCATCGCAGACGTTGGTGTAATTGAGACTTGTGTCAACCACAAAGGTGACGATGGACTTTGGATTGTGCCTGTATCGCGCTTCCTGTGCCAGGCTCCCCAGTTCCAACAACTGGGCTTCCTTGAGTAGGTAAAGCCCCTCCTCGGGCGTAATCCTCTCGCCCGTCAGCACCTTGGCCGCCACATCCTTCATCGACGCTGCCGTGGTCATATTGTTGCCTCCTTCGCCGAAGAGAGGGACCGCCAGGCCCTCTCAAACTCCTCAATGGCCTTCCAATCTTCTTCGGACAGAACGTATCGAAAGGCCTCCAGATAGTCGGTTACCTCATCGGAAGTCAGACCCATAAGTTCTCGCCTATCTGCAATGACCTGTAGGTTGTTGCCCATGTTCTCGGTCAGGTTCTTCTTCAACCCATCGACCAGTGTCTCCTTCACTTCCGCCCCCAGATTACGGCGTACCATCCACACCGCGAAGACAAAGGGAAGTCCTTTCCAGTCCAGCCACACGTCGGCCAGGTCGTAGCAAAACGGAAAGCCATCCACACGGTCATGGGTGACAAGAGCTTCGTCGCCGATGAGCAGGAAGGCGTCCAGCCCCAGTGCCTCAAGTCCTGTATATTCCCTGGGGCGAACCTTGTAACGCTGCTCCAAGAGCACCTTCATAAGCTGCACCGCGGTAGCCGACTCCCGGGTCACGCCCACTAGAGCTTCTGAAAGTTCCTCTATAGGGGTCTGTGAATAGAACAAAATACTCCGGACAGGCCCTTTGACGCTGATACCCATGTCCCCCAGACTCTCGTACTGGTCCCTCAGACCGAAGCTCTGCACCAGGGAGAAGGGGGCTGCATCCAGCTCCCCCGTCTGGGCCAGCGGGCCCATGGCGCTGGGAGGCATGGGACAAAGCTCTGCACCTTCCAGAGTAAGCCCGTGAAAGAAGGGCTCGCAGTTCAGGTACGGTATCTGCCCTATTCTAACTATCGTAGACATGAACCTCGTTGTAGAGAGCGTCCCGCTCCACTGGTGTCTTACCGGCATCGCGGATAAGCCGCAGCATTCGTGCTCGGGCCAGTCCCACAGGGCTTACAGCCTTGGCTGCGTGGGCGATGCGCTCCTCGCCGATGGTGCCGTCTAAATCGCTGGCGCCAAAGTTGAGAGCTATGGAGGCGGTCTCTTCGCCTATCATCACCCAGTAGGCCTTGATATGGGGAAAGTTATCCAGCATCAGCCGCGATGCGGCGATGGTCCTCAGGTCCTCAAGGGCCGATGCCTGGCGGGACACCAAGTTGGTGGTACCCGTCTGGTACTCCAAGGGAATGAAGGCCAGAAAGCCCTGAGACTCGTCCTGCAACTCCCTCAGAAGGATCATATGCTGTATCCTGTCCTCAAAGGTCTCTACGTGGCCGTACAAGAGCGTGGCGTTGGAGCGGATGCCCATGTTATGGGCCAGGCGATGAACCTCCAGCCATCTATCGGCGGTGTTCTTGCCTGGAAACAACTCCTTACGCACCCGGTTCGAGAAGACCTCCGCACCACCCCCAGGCATGGATACCACTCCTGCATCTTTCATACGGCCCAGAACCTCCTCCTCACTCATCTTGAACCGCTTGCAGAAGTAATCGATCTCCGCCGCCGTCCACGCCTTGATGTGTATGCTTGGAAAAGCCTCGTGAATGCCCTTGATGATCCTCTCGTATCGCTCAAATGGCCAGTCGGGGTGATGCCCCCCCACAATGTGCACCTCGTGCATCTCCGAATCCAACCTGCCCAGGATCTCGTCCATTTCCATCTCGTAAGCGTCAGCATCGCCTTTCTTCTTGGCAAAGTCGCAGAAGGTGCATGAAAGGACGCAGATATTGGTGGGGTTAATGTGACGATTGAAGACGAAATAGACTCTGTCGCCCCAAAGCTTGCGCTTGACGTAATCGGCCATCTGCCCCAGCGACACAATATCTCGGGTGTGAAGACAGGTGAGGCCGTCCTCGAAGCTGAGCCTCTGCCCTACCTGTACCTTCTCCCAGATGGGCTCTAGGGACCTGTCCTGGAACTTGATGGTTGGTGAAACCACCGCAGTGGTCATGGCTTCTCCAATCTTCGCCGGGTCGTTGGCCCTGGCCTCATTTCAGAAATTAGACCGACCAGTCGGTCTATAATATACGCAGGAGTCCCTCAAGAGTCAAGGGCGCTGATTGTGATGGAAAGGGCTCAATTAATCGATCATGGCTCGGTACAGATGT
>JASLXI010000058.1 GCA_030740415.1 Dehalococcoidia bacterium | reverse complement strand
GGATGCAAGAGTCAATTCAATCGCGCTTTCCAGGCTCATCTTGTGGCCTGTCGAGACGTAAATAGGGTTCACCAACTCCCTGGTACGCACCACTGCCCCGATCATCTCTCCCTTGTCCATTAGAGAGACGTGCGTCTCGGCACCAGACGAGAGGGTGCCCTCTGGCCACCCTTCTAGAATGGACTTGACGCACCCGATGGTAGGAGTGGCGATTAGAAGTCCTGAGTGGCAAGCCAGACCGAACCGCCTGGGATGGGCCAGATCCTAGCCGTCCACCAAGACGACGTTCGGGGTAACTTCCAGCAGCTCCGGAGCTCCCAAGACAAGGGGAGTCTCTCGGAAGGAGGGAAGCCCAGGCACATAGGGAAGATTCTGCTTTCCCTTGTAGACCTTTGCCTCCACTACTTGCAGTTCTGATAGCTCCAGAAGCACCGCCGTACCCACGGCTTTGCCGTTGGCATCGGGCAGCGAAATATCCACCCCTGCCACTTAGGGGGGAGGCTTTTTCAGCTCGCCCTTGACGCCCACTCTGGAAACGAGGCTTTTCTGTATTTCTATGGCTTCTTGACCATTCACGTCCTAGGAATACAACGTTAGGTGTTTCATAGAGATATTATATTAAGGCGTGCCTGTGTCACGTACCGGATGATGAACACTAGGTCTTCCCTTGACCACTCGATACGTCTCTTCTATACTGACGCCATCATGTCCGTATCTGTTCTTGAATGCAGGAGGAATCTCCAGGGCCCCACCACCTCCGGTGTCACCGCCAGGTATAGCAAGTCTACCATCCTTTAGCTATACCCGGAGGTGATTTGATGTCTTCCGATTCTCCTTCCCACAGCAACATATCAGATCTAATTGAATACCGTCACCGCATGCGCCATTCCGCCTCCCACATCATGGCTGACGCGGTGGTCCATCTTTTCCCGGAGGCCAAGCTGGCCATCGGTCCACCCACCGACGATGGTTTCTACTACGACTTCCAGGTCTCCCGTCCGTTCACCCCTGAAGACCTAGAGGCCATCGATGCCTACATACGTGAGACAATCACCAGTGACCTACCGTTTCAGCGGGAAGAGCTGAGTCGAGAAGACGCTCTAAACATGTTCGCGGAGCAGCCCTTTAAGCTGGAGATTATCGATGAGTTGCCTCCCAACGAGGCCATCAGCATCTATCGCCACGGCCACTTCGCGGACCTTTGCCAGGGACCCCACGTGGACTCCACAGGACAGATAAGTGCTTACAAGCTCCTAAATGTCGCAGGCGCGTACTGGCGGGGCGACGAGCACCGTCCCATGCTCCAGCGCATCTACGGAACTGCCTTTGAGACAGGTGAGGCCCTTGAAGGGCACCTTGAGCGTCTGGAGGAGGCCCAACGCCGCGACCACCGCAGGTTGGGACGCGAACTGGATCTGTTCATGTTCGATCCCATCGCCCCCGCTAGCCCATTCTTCCTTCCTAAGGGTGCAATCCTATACAACGCTCTGGTGGAGTATATCCGAGGTATCTATAAGACCAACGGCTACACGGAGGTCATCACGCCCCAGATCTTTGACACTGAGCTCTGGAAGCGCTCCGGCCATTACGAGCACTATTTGGCAAACATGTACATCGTGGAGCAGGATGAACGGGAGTTCGGTGTTAAGCCTATGAACTGCCCAGCTCATGCGATGATCTTCGGCGCACAGCTCCACTCGTATCGCGACCTGCCCGTCCGACTTGCAGACTTCGGTCGCCTGCACCGATACGAACGGTCCGGCGTCATCCAGGGCCTCACTCGGGCCAGGACCTTCGTCCAGGATGATGCCCACATCTTCTGCACTCCAGAGCAGGTGGACAGCGAAATACGAGCCTTTGTAAAGAGCCTGGATGAGACGTACAAACTGCTCAGGTTTGACGACGTGCGGATCACCCTCTCCCTACGGCCAGAAGAGCGCGTAGGCACAGACCAACAGTGGGACCTTGCTGAGAAGGTGCTGGCCGATTCTCTGGAGGGCCAGAGACTGGAATATACGCTCATGCTGGGTGAAGGCGCTTTTTATGGTCCCAAGATCGACTTCTTTGTCCCTGATGCCCTGGGACGGGAGTGGCAGCTTGGCACCTTCCAGCTCGACTACAGCCTACCAGAGCGCTTTGACTTGGAGTACATGGCTGAGGATGGCAGTCGCCAGCGACCCGTGGTGCTTCACCGCGCCTTGCTGGGGAGCCTGGAACGGTTCCTTGGTGTGCTGATAGAGCACTATGCCGGAGCATTTCCCACTTGGCTCGCTCCCGTTCAGGCGGTGGTAATCCCTATCGCGGACCGCCACCTGGACTATGCTCGTCTGGTGGAGAAAAGCCTAAAGGAGAAGGACATTCGAGCAGAGGTGGATGACCGCTCCGAGCGCATGAACGCAAAGATCAGGCACGCCCAGTTACAGAAGATTCCCTACATGATGGTAGTGGGAGACAAGGAAACGGACTCCAACTCCGTCGCCGTGCGCCTGCGCGACGGCCAGGACATGGGCCCAAAACCACTCGCCGAAGCAATAGTGCTCATTCAAGAAGCCATAGATGCCAAGGCATGAGCTATTGACCCTGCCGAGTCCTAAAGCCTACTCCGAAAGCAGCTAAGGCCCGGTCTAGGTCTAAGGTACTGCCTACACAGGAAGCATATCCTCCAGGATACGCTGAAGTGCCATAGAATGACTGCAGAAGCTATGACCGACGAAGAAGAGGCAGGAGCAAACGAGAGTCCCTTCATGGTACTCAAGTCGATGATCGTCGTTCTCTCCCTTGAAATCGGCCACAAAGCTATTGAAAGTCACTCGACCCTTTTCCTCGGCATACCTCTTGGCCTTTTCTATCTTACCAATCACGCTAGAGTTCATACATGCTCCTTTGCAACGGTATGACTGCCACCTCAATTCTATTCCTTTAGGATCGTCACGGTCAATCATGAACAGGTGCAGTTACACAACTAATCAAGCAGACGACAAATGCAACCCCCGGGGCTTCTGTGTTATAATTCACGGCGCTTCCGAATCCTAGAAGACGGCAGGGCACGTCTGCATGGTAACACTGTATATAACTTCAGACCGAGCAAGGGCAGGCAAGACCGCCTTATGTATCACCTTGGCTAACCACCTGTCCCGAGAGGGCAAAAAGGTGGCCCTGTTCAAGCCCTTTTGCTTGCAATCTCAGACGGGGGAGACGGATCCGGATGTCCAGATTCTCAGGCAGGCAGCCAGTGTCCAGGGGCCAGAGGACGCGGCCTGGCCGATGGGCCTGTCTCAGGGTGGTGAATTGCAAGTGGCCCAGGCGACGGACGCGTTCAAGGAGGCAACGGCCGGGGCAGAAATCTCCATAGTAGAGGGCCTGAGCAGTATAGCAGACCCCCTTGGATCTGCCTCCAAACACATGGCCGAGGATATAGATGCCGCTGTTATTGTTGTGATGGGCTACACCTCTGGCCTCGGTTTAGAGGATATCCTCAAAGCGAAACAACTCTTTGGAGACAGGCTGGCGGGGATAGTCCTCAACGGAATCACCCGTTATAAGCTCCGGGAAGTGAAGGCCCAGCTGGTCCCAAGCATAGAAGCCGAAGGAATTAAGGTGCTTGCTTCCATACCGGAGGATCGGCGTCTCCTTGGTGTCAGCGTGGGGCAGTTGGCCCGGCACCTTGACGGCAAATTCCTTAATTTGGAAAAGAAACGGGATAACTTGGTGGAGCACTACCTCATTGGAGGCATGATTCTGGACTGGGGAGTGTTGTACTTTGAGCGGTTCACAAACAAAGCGGTTATCGTCAGGGGTGACAGGCCAGATATTCAGATGGCTGCGCTTAAGACTGCTACCAGTTGTCTAGTGCTTACAGGAGGACATCCCCTCATTCAGTACGTCAAGTACGAGGCAGGGGAACAAGAGGTGCCTCTCATACAGGTTGAGGCAGATACCCTCAACACTGCCTCAGCCCTCGAGTCCCTCCAAGAGAGGGTCCTCTTCGACCATCCAATGAAGCATGACCAGTTCCAGGAACTCATGTCTCAGCACGGCGACTGGGAAGCTCTTTACAGTTCTCTGGGGCTCTAAGCTAAGGTGTGGGAGTAGTAGCTTCCTCCTCTGGGCTGCCAATCCAGGCCTCCCCACCCTGGAACACCTCTTTTTTCCAGATGGGGACCACCTCTTTGATTCTGTCCATAGCGTATTGGGATGCTTCAAAGGCTTCCTTGCGATGAGGGGAGGCCAGGGCCACCACCAGGCTGATCTCTCCAACCTCTAGCCTTCCAATACGATGAGCTACGGCCATGTCCTCTATACCCCATCGCTCCCGGACTTCTTCCACAATTTGGTGCAGCATATTCTCTGCCATGGGTTGGTACGCCTCGTACTCCAAGTAGAGAACGTCTCTGCCCTCGGAGAAGTCGCGGGTGGTGCCCAGAAAAGTGATCACGGCACCGTTGCTGCCTTTGCAGACCAGATCGGTTACCGCCTGAGGGCTCAAGGGCTCAGAGGTGATATATATCATGTCTGTCCTCCGCTGACCGGCGGTATGAAAGCTACCTCATCACCCTCATGCAATGGGGCCTCCGGACGTGCGTACTCCGAGTTTACAGCGATGAGGACTGAATCCGACATAGGCAGAGAACTGTACTCGCTCCGAAGCTGTATCAGTAGCTCATTCGGTGTAGCGCCTTCCGGCAACTCAACCTCGGTTTGGGAAACGCCCGCTCTCTCTCGGTAAAGGGCAAAGAAGCGTACCGATACCTTCAAGATAGACCCTCAATACCGTCCATTACGTAAAGTATATATGTATTGGTACACGGTGGAAAGCCTGCCTATATAGCAAGGCTATTGGGTGAAAAACAGCTACACTCTGGCAGTCCGCCTTACATCACCAGCACACTGTACGTACATTTGCGTCCGCCAGTGTACAGGATTTCCTGCCTCCTACCGTACATCCTCTGCTATCCCCATATCTTTACCCTCTGTTACATATTCTGCACACAAATTAACTGGATGTTTACACCCTTCGTCACATTCTCGGGCTATGATTTCCGACGCACACATATAGGGTAAACTAATAGAGGCCATCAGATGGCAATCAACAGGGTAGGGGGATCCCGTGAACATCCTGGTAATCGAAGACGATATAGATATATTTGAGGGTGTATCCTTAAGCCTCGGTATACGCTGGCCCGATGCCAAAGTACAGAGCACCCTCACTGGTAAGCTTGGGGTACAGTTGGCAAGAACAGAGGAACCCGATATGGTGATCCTGGACATTGGGTTGCCAGACATCGACGGCTTTGAAGTGTGCTCTTTTATCAGGAGCTTCTCCGACGTCCCGGTTGCTATGCTCATGGTGAGGGACAACAGAGAGTATGTTATCAGGAAACTGGAGCTAGAAGCCGACGACTATATTGTCGAGCTGTTCAAGCCTGAGGAGATGCTGGAGAGGATCTATACCATCCTTCGCCGCGTCCAGATGACCTGTCTGAGGGATGTGGAGGTGATTTTGAGACAAGGAGACCTGGTTATCAATTCTAGAGACGGCGAGGTCCATGCCAATAGGGAACTAATAAGACTGGGGTCCACGGAATACCAGATCTTCTATCATCTCACCACCAATGCACGTAGAGTCGTTGCAAACCAGGAACTAATGGATAGCATCTGGGGCGAAGATTACCATGGACAACCCTATTCCCTAGCATCTCGCATGTCGAGGCTCAAGGATACATTGCAATTGTATCCACGGACCCAGGACTTGAATCTCCGGGAAGAAGCTGGGGGATACTCACTCACGCTCCAGGCAGAAAACCAAGGTCTTTAGAGAGGTCCCAACATAACCAGTTACCCACGCTGAGAATGCGGGAAGTGGATGGCTCTACCAAGCTGCTCAGGGCTAGAGGGTGTCTAGCCCTGCCTTCGCAATATCCTCGTCCTGTTGGGCACTGCCGCCGCTGACGCCAATGGCACCGACGTTTTCCCCATCCTTGCTGATGGGTAACGCCCCCTGGACAAAGAAGAGACGACCTCCGTTCATCTGGTTAAACGAAGCGAAGAAAGGAGAGCCTGCTCTTTCCGCAAGCGCTCCGCTTGGCTGGCCGAAGAAAGCGGAAACCATTGCCTTGCCACGGGCCACATCCCCCGTAAAGAAGCGTGCACCATCCATGCGTGCCAACGCCACTGGATTACCTTGGGGGTCCACAATGCATATGCTCGCCTTTACGCCTAAAAAGTCGGCGTTGGTCTGAGCCGCTTCCAGTATCTTCTGTGCTTCGCTCAGTGTCATAGCCATACCATCCACCTCCAAATAAGGTTCTGGACGACGGGAGTATACGCTTGCTTCTGTAGGGCGGTCAATCTGCTTCTAGGCTCATAACTATTGGGCCTCGATAGTCTCACCACGATCACATCCATC
>JASLXI010000057.1:260-6409 GCA_030740415.1 Dehalococcoidia bacterium | reverse complement strand
CAGAGCCAAGCGACTTATAGAGTATAATGAGCATGCAGGCGAAAGCAGTAGAGGGACACCGAATGAAGCTACTCGTTCCGTTGGACGGCTCCACTTTCTCAGAGGCAATTTCGGCACCAGTGATCCAGATGGCAGAGGCCACCGACTCAGAAGTACATCTGCTACAGTGTTGGAGGATCCGGGGATGCGTAGTACGTGGATAGAGGCCCTCGCTATGGTAGATATGGTTACTGGGAAGTTCGGTGTCGCATCCACTCGTTTGCCTCCAATGTCCAGGCCGTCGGACCGCACTGCGATCTCTGAGCCAGATCAACAAACATTGGAGGGGGCTACTAAAGCTGCCGAGGAATACTTGGCCCAGATTGTTGGCCGCTTCTCGCCAGGTCAGGCGAAGCCAAAGGAAATCAATGGAGAGGACCCCGTGACCAACAGATTGACCTCACAGCCATGTCCACCCGCGGAGGCTACGGCATGGGACGGTAGATCATGGGAAGCGTCGCCGACCGTGTTCTCAGAGCATCCTATAGGCTCATCCTGCTCATTCGATCCAAGGAGGAATGAGCCTGGCGCGATGCGTGGGGTCGGATTCTCAATGGGGGCCGTGATGCTGCTAGAATAGACCCCTACTACGTTCGTATAAGGAGGCAAACATGGACATGGGCATCGAGGGCCGGGTAGCCCTTGTAACCGGAGGCAGCCGCGGCCTAGGCCGGCAGGCCGCCCTGACGCTGGGCCGCGAGGGTTGCAGGGTAGCCATATGTGCTCGGAGTGCGGAGGGCCTGAATGAGACCGTGGAAGAGATGAAGGAGCAGGGTCTTGATGTAGTTGGCATCCAGGCAGACGTAGCTACTGCTGAAGGAACAGAAACATTCTATCAGGAGTCCGAAAAGACCTTCGGCCAGGTGGATATAATAGTCAACAACGTGGGCGGCACTCGTGGAGGCCGGGACTTCGATACCACCACAGACCAGGACTGGCATGACACTCTAGACTTGAACCTCCTCTCCGCCGTGCGACTCACACGCCTCGGTCTGCCGGGCATGAAGGAGCGACGCTGGGGTCGTATCGTGAACATCGCATCCATCTGGGGCAGGGAGCACGGGGGTGGCCTCACCTACATGACGGCCAAGGCGGCTCTCATCGCCTTCTCAAAGCACATGGCCCTATCCCTAGCTCCCTACAACGTGCTGGTGAACACCCTAGCCCCCGGCTCTATCCAGTTTCCAGGCGGTGGATGGGACCGCTTTGTGAATGGAAACTCCGAGGAAGTAGTCCAGGAGTTCGTCGCCCGCCATCTTCCCATGGGAAAATTCGGCTGGCCTGAGCCTGTTGGAGCCATGGTCGCCTTCCTTTGCTCGGAGGGCGCAGACCTCATCACTGGGACATCCATTAACGTGGACGGCGGGCAATCCAAATCATTGATCTAGGGAAACATTCAAGCCTTTGAGACCCTGAACCAGGAGGTCATAAGCTACACCCTATGTCCTCGTCTTTCCACCCACCAGCAGGAGGTGGCCCGAAAGAAACGGCGTATGTACCTCAATGAGGACTACTGGGGTAAGCCACTCCCGGGCCACTGCGACCCCGAAGCCTGAGTTCTCGTCGTCGAGCTGGCTTCCGGTTCTGCGCCCACCACTTCAAGTCTGCCTTCAAGCGTTAGGTCCGACGCACGCTCCACCGCCACGAAAAAGGCATCCAAGTCTACATGAAATATCCGCTTAGCAACGATGGAATTCCTGTCCTACCGTGAGTTGCACTAGGTCTCGTGGCAATTGGAAGATGTTCGTCTTATCTGCATCCGATTGTTGAGTTCATAGTCAGAGCAACTTATGCTGAAGCCATAGGCAGCAGCAAGGAGGAGGTTACTATGCCAGAGATAGAAGTTGGTCATGTGAGCGATTTCTTCTCCCATCCCGTGGTGGCAGGCATCGATCTCACTGGTACCGTGAAGCTGGGAGACACCATCCACATCGTGGGGCACACCACAGACCTGGAAATGGTGGTGGAGTCCATGCAGGCAAACAATGTCGATGTCTCCGAGGCCTCAACGGGGCAGGCAATAGGCATAAAGGTGCCCGAGCGGGTGAGGCACGGAGACACGGTCTATAAGGTTACGGGATAATCGATAGGCTTTAGTAGTTAATCACGGAGACTACCGTACGACTGAACTCTGACCCCCCATGGTGAGCTTGTCGAACCAAATGAGCTAGGAAAGCTAACTCACTCTCTTCGACATAGTTGGGATGAACGAGATTGGGTTGGGAATTGTGCAGGCGGATTTGCAGAACTGACGCTACTCCTCCATATTCCTCAAGAGACGCAACAGGTTGGCCGATTCCAAAGCGGCGAGGGCAGCATAGTAACCCCAGTTTCCGAGCTTACCACCTGCTCTCTCTATAGCTTGTTCCTCGGTGTAGGTCGTGAGGATACCAAAGGTTAACGGAACTCCCGTTTCTCTAGAGACAGTAGCAATGCCACGGGCAACTTCTCCACCTACGTGATCGAAGTGGGCGGTCTCGCCCCGAATAACAGCCCCCAGGCAGACTAGGGCGTCCCATTTCTTTGTCTTAGCCATCTCCAGGGCCACCAGTGGCACTTCAAAAGAGCCAGGAACCCAAGATACTGCGAGGTCTTTCTCCTCGACTCCGTGCGATAAGATGGCTTCACAGGCTCCCTCCACCAGCTTGGAGGTGACGAAGAGGTTAAACCTTGCCGCCACCACGGCTATCCTTAACCCTTGGCCGCTTAGATTACCCTTGAGACGAAGTCCCGGGCCGTCTTTCACCTCTTCGTCATTAAAGGACGGCCCCTTCAACCTTGGACCTCTTCTGTTTGCAGGAAGTGGCCGAGCTTGAGGTACTTGGTCTCCATGTACCTCTCGCTTTCCGGCGTGGAAGGCACTACGATAGGCAGTCGCTCGACCAGCTTGAGGCCATAGGACTCGAGCCCTATTACCTTCTTAGGGTTATTGGTGAGGAGGCGCATGTTCTGGACTCCCAAATCGACCAGAATCTGGGCCCCAATGCCATAGTAGCGCAGGTCCGGGCCGAAGCCTAGCTTGGCATTAGCTTCCACCGTATCCAATCCGTCATCCTGGAGAGCGTAGGCCTTTATCTTGTTATGCAGACCTATACCCCTCCCCTCCTGGCGCATATAGAGGAAAACACCCCTGCCTTCAGTGGCAATGAACCGCAGGGCCAAGTCTATCTGGGCGCCACAGTCACAGCGCTGGCTGCCGAATACGTCTCCCGTGAGGCACTCACTGTGGACTCTGACCAGCACAGGAGACCCGGTATCCACGTCACCCATGACCAAGGCCAAGTGCTCTGCTTTATCAACGTCACTATTGAACGCCACCGCCCTGAACTCTCCGTAGCATGTGGGAAGCCTAGCATCGGCTACTCGCTCCACCATAGTCTCATGGAGCCGCCGATAAGCGATGATCTGGGCTACGCTGATAATCCTAATGTCGTGAAGTCTAGAAAACTCCTCCAGCTGGGGCATACGGGCCATGGTACCATCTTCACTCATGATTTCGCACAGGACCGCCGCAGGGCGCAACCCCGCCAGTGTGGCCAGGTCTACCGACCCCTCTGTCTGGCCTGCCCTGACCAGAACACCACCCTCCTGATACCGCAGAGGGAAGATATGTCCAGGCCTAGCCAAGTCATCAGGCTCAGTATTGGGGTCCAGCATAGCCTTGACCGTAGCTGCCCTGTCGAACGCGGAGATGCCGGTAGTAGCGCCACGTGTCACATCGACAGAGACGGTGAAAGCGGTGCTGTGGCGGGAGGTGTTATCCTCCACCATCATGGGCAGCTTGAGCTGTTGTAGACGTTGGCCTGTGACCGGCATACATATCAAACCACGACCATAGGTGGCCATGAAATTGATGGCCTCTGGCGTGATCTTCTCCGCGGCGATGATCAGATCACCCTCGTTCTCACGGTCTTCATCGTCTACCAGGATGACAAGTTTGCCGTCCTGTAGGTCCTGAATCGCCTCTTCTACGCTAACCAAAGCCATAACCGCCCTCCAATGGCATAGCAACTGATTGGATCGCTAGGGGGAGTGCCCCTGGAACTGTCCAGAGGATCCACGGGATGCCAGTACCTTCTCCACGTACTTGGCCAGGATGTCCACTTCCAGATTCACCACATCCCCAGGTTCACGATAACCCAGATTGGTATGTTCCAAGGTGTATTTTACCACAGATATAACAAAAGTAGAGTCATCGCACTCCACCAAGGTGAGGCTGATACCATCCACGGATATGAACCCCTTCTCCACCACATACTTCATCACCTGATGAGGTGCGTTGAATCTCATCAACAGGGCATCGCTTTCCTGTATTATCGATGCAAGAGTTCCCGTAGCATCCACGTGCCCCTGGATCAGGTGGCCCCCTAAGGGTGTACTAAGGGTGAGGGCCTTCTCCAGGTTCACCAGATTCCCTGGCTTCGCCAGACCCAAATTGGTACGCCTGAGGGTCTCAGGCATGGTATCCACGGAGAAATACCTCTCACCGATAGCCTTCACGGTGAGACAGGTCCCATTGACGGCTACGCTGTCCCCTTCTCGGAGCCCCTCCAGCGAAGTCACAGCCTCCACGCTCATGGAGGAGTCGGCATTCTCTCTTAGTTTTCCCAACTCCTGTATGATGCCGGTAAACACGCTCTCTTACCTCACGTATCCAGTCATCATTACGTCCTCTCCAACCACGTCCACCTTCGTCCGCTTCAGACGAATGGAGTCAGCCATGACAGTGGCACCCGCCCCGGCCACCGGCGATGGAGAACCTCTTCCTCCCAGAATAACAGGGGATACGAAAGCCACCACCTTATCCACCAGACCAAGATCGAAGAAGGAGCCCAGCAGCGTGCCCCCCCCCTCTGCCAACAAGCTGGTTATCTCCCGCTCTCCAAGCACTTTGAGGAGACCACTCAGATCAACTGACCCGTCATCGGCTGGCAGCGACAAGACCTGAGCTCCAGCGCCCCTCAATGCCTCTGTTCTGTTTTTCGTTGCACGCGCGGTCACCACCAGAAGCGGGCCGGGCTCCCGGAAGAGCTGCGCACTCAAGGGCACGCGAGCAGAGGTGTCTACCACTATGCGCACGGGCTGTTTTGCCCTAGGGCAGCCGTCCCCATCACGAGCAGTCAACCTGGGGTCATCGTCGAGGATAGTACCGATCCCGACGATTATCGCATCGTTCCACTGTCGTAGCTCCCTGGCGTAGTAACGAGCATCCTCCGAGCTAATCCACTTGGAGTCACCCGAGGAGGCAGCTATTTTCCCGTCCAGGCTCATGGCAAACTTAGCAACTACAAAGGGGAGGCCTGTGGTCACAAATTTGATGTAGGCCTCTGTCACTTCTTCGGCCTCTTCGCTGCACTCGTCCTGATGGATGCTGAGTCCAGCACCCTCCAGTTCGGCCACACCCTTGCCGTTCACCAGAGGGTTTGGATCGTTGGTTGCTATGTGAACCTGGGCGATGCCCGCCTGGATGATGGCCCTAGTGCACGGAGGTGTCTTTCCAAAGTGGCAACAGGGTTCCAGGGTGGTATAGAGAGTTGCACTCCTGGCTAGCTCTCCTGCCTGGTTCAAGGCGATTACCTCTGCATGAGCCTGACCCGGCGGGAGCGTGTGTCCCTCGCCTACTATCCGGCCGTCCTTCACCACGACCGCTCCGACGGGGGGATTCGGACTGGAAAGACCGAGAGCCTCTCGGGATAGCTCCAGGGCGCGTTTCATGTAGCCCATGGATGTTATCCGCTCTTCGTGAAGTCCTTGTGAATCCTGCTAGCGGTAGGCTCCATCTGTCCCTGGTACTTGCTGCCAAGTGCCGGGGAACCATACGGGTTCTCGGCTGCCGTTGTCAACCGTAGAAAGGAAATCTGCCCAATCTTCATGCCAAAGTACAGCGTAATGGGTAAATTGGCTACGTTGCTCAACTCCAAAGTCAGGTGCCCTTTCCATCCGGGGTCGACATAGCCCGCGGTGGAATGAATGAGAAGGCCCAGCCTACCCAAAGAGCTTTTCCCCTCCAAGCGGGCCACAATGTCACCCGGAAGGCCAACCGACTCCAAAGTGCTGCCCAGAACAAACTCTCCGGGGTGCAGAATGAAAGGAGCATCATCAGGTATATC
>JASLXI010000057.1:0-250 GCA_030740415.1 Dehalococcoidia bacterium | reverse complement strand
GATCGGGCATCTCTTTGTGCACATCTATGAAGGGCTGGCGGGTGTTGCGAAACACCAATAGCCTGCGATCCAGATGGAGGTCAACACTGGCCGGCTGTATACACGAGAGGTCCAGGGGCTCGATGATGATTCTTCTCTCGGCCAACTCTTCTTTGATAGTACGGTCGCTGAGGACCATATGACCCTCCCAAAACGGATTTACACACGTATCATACTGCGAGAATTCTAGCAGTCTATTCCTAGTAGCGCA
>JASLXI010000056.1 GCA_030740415.1 Dehalococcoidia bacterium | reverse complement strand
ACCTGGCTGAAACGGGCCATCCTGCGGGCCTCCCTGGGGTTGATGTACTTTGCCGGATCGAAGTCCGGGATTTCACCCGCAATGCGGCACGGGAACTGAGAGGAGTCGCAAAGAGTTATGGGCCTTATGCCTGATCTTCCTGCTACGAGGCCCTCCCAGAATTGCTCCACCGAAGTTCCCAGGGGCGTGACGGCGCCCATGCCTGTAATAGCAACTCGTTTCCTATTGTTGTTCATGGTGGCCCTTTCCTTTCAAGCAGGGCGTACCCTGCACCCATATTTGGTTGGTTTTGTACCCGCCTGGGTATATTGTGTGCTTTGCAGGATGTGGGTCTGGGCTTGGCCCAGCCTTGGGCTCACCCTTTGTCCAGTGTCGAGTCACGCCTTCTGATCACTATCAAATCGGTGTTGTCCCTCCGTATTTCCATTTCTTCATTATCATATCTCAGGTCTTCCTGCTAACAGGCTAAGGCGTTCCCTGGTTATATTCCTAAATTGGGGGGAGCCAGAGTAGTTTGCGCATCGAAAACAGGGTAAATTTCTGGGGCAATACCTCTCATATGCTCCCTGCCTTCTGCAGCCACAAATAGAGAACCCGTGACAAGGATCATGTCCCCCTCCGCTGCCACATCCTGGGCCATCTCTAAGGCTCGGGACACAGCATCCGTCGTGTGAATATTGTGGGTGTACAGGCTAAACTCTTGGGCCACGCCTCCAGGCCGCGTTGCCTGAGGGTGACGTGAGCGGGTGGCGATTACCTCCGCTGGCGATAGCAGACTCAACTCTCCAACCAGCCCGGCTAGGTCTTTATTCTCGGAAACGCCGACTACTAGGATGACCCGGCGGTCTGGGAACAGCGCTTTGACCGCCTCCACAAGACGTGCCGCGGAGTGAGGGTTGTGAGCACCATCGGCCATCATCAAGGGGTTCTTGCGCAAGACCTCCAGTCTGCAAGGCCACTCCACGCGCTGGAAACCGTCCTCTATTGAATTGGCGCTAATCTCTAGGCCATTTTCCACTAGGGCTTCGACAATGCCGATGGCCACCGCTGCATTTTCCATCTGGTGCTTTCCCAAAAGGGGCATTTTCAGACGATGATGGTTTCTGGCGGTATCTAGCGTGAAAACCTGGCCATCTAGGGAATGGCTTTCCTCCTCCCAATGGATATCATCTCCTGCCAAGGTCAGAGTGCTTCCTTGCTGTAGACAGACCTCTCTTAACACCCTCAGCGCCTCTGGCCTTTGGGAAGCACATACTACGGTGGCGTCTGGCTTGATGATGCCAGCTTTCTCTGCTGCTATCTTCTCTAGGGTGGTTCCAAGCACCTCGGTGTGGTCCAATCCCAGGGACGTGATACCGCAGACCATGGGTCGGACCACGTTGGTCGAGTCCAGCCGTCCACCCAACCCTACCTCTATGACCTGCGCTCCTACTTTCTGATCCCTGAAGTAATAGAAGGCCATTGCGGTCAGAAGCTCAAATAGAGTCACACGGCCATACTCTGCTTGGCTAACAGCCTCTCTGGTAGGCCAGAGTTCCTCAACCAGGCCAGCAAAGTCCTCCTCTGGGATGGGTTGTCCTCCCACTCGTATTCTCTCGCGGAACGTATGTAGGTGGGGGGAGGTGAACAGGCCAGGCCGGTAGCCTGCTGCATTGAGCACCGAAGCAACCATCGCAGCGGTGCTTCCCTTGCCCTTGGTGCCGGCAATATGGATTGTAGGAATGTTTAGATGAGGGTCGCCGAGGGCTGTCAGCAGAGCCCCGATACGGTCCAGGTCATAGCGTGCCCTAGTCCAGGGGATGGTGCTTGGACGTTCGTAGTCCACCACTCCCATTATCTGATTTAGGGCTGCCGGGTACTCCATTGCTCTCTTTAATGGTTCCGTATGCGTTTAGGCATGAACCCAAGCGTAATTTGCAAAGCCTCAAACTCGGACATCCTGCGGACATATCCTATGTTTCTCTCAAGGGACCTGGGCCTCATTCTAAAGGCCTTCTCAACAGAATCCAGGTTGGTTACGTTGTCCAGGGCCAGCAGTTCGAGTTGACTGGTAGTTGCTGGCGGATTCGGTATCACAGCTTCCAATATACGGACGAGGCCTTTTATTATCGATAATGGCAAATGTATCTTGAGTCGCTTGGCCTTGAGAGTCCGTCTTATTATATCTACGATTTCATCGTAGGTCAGGTGATCTGGCCCCCCAACCTCTATTATCCTGCCGCCGAAGCGAGGGTTGTCCACTGCAAGCGAGACCATCGCTCCTACCTCTTCGACGGATATGGGCTGAAGACGGACGTTTCCGGACCCTGCCACCGGAATCACGGGAAAGGCCTTGACCACTCCAGCCAAGGTGTTGATGAACTCGTCCCCCTCTCCGAACTGAATTGATGGTCTGAAGATGGTATATGTCAGACCTCCATTTATTACTGCCTGCTCGCCTTGCCACTTGGAGTACAAATAGGGATAGTCGAGGTTGTCCTGAGCACCAATAGCGCTCATGTGCACAAAGTGTTTAACACCTGCTTTCTTTGCTGTCTGGGCTACTATCTCCGTGCCCTGTCGATTGACGAGATCGAAGCTCTGGTTTCCTTTCTCACGAATTATGGCCACCAAGTGAACTACGGTGCTAACCCCTATCATGGCCTCTTCCAGGGATTGGGGCTCAAGGATATCCCCATAGGCGATTTCCACTTGGTAGTCGGCGACTGCACTCGTTCTGGCACGATTACGCACAAAGCAACGCACTTCTTTGCCGCGAGTGCGTAGCGCCTTCACCACATTTCTGCCCACGAAACCCGTGGCGCCAGTGACTAAGATCATGTTGTTCTTGGAGAGGATACGCGTAGGTGAAGATTATCAGAGGGTCTAGGGGGTGTCAACGCGGATAAGGTGTCATAGGTAGTAGTCTTTCACGCCGCCGGCAACCATTTTAGTATTGCACTAACTACGGCTGCAGCGTTGGTACAACCACCCTGAATATGCTAGGAGTCCGTAAATAACCACTCCACCCAACGATAACTCTGCAATAGACGAGATTCTAGTTCATCTGCAGGCGGCTTGAGGAGGCACGTCGCTTTGGCAAGAGAGAAGGCCCTGGATTTTGCTGCCATACACGGTGTTGACCGACCGAAGGCGGTTCTGGCAGCGCTATTCTACGACATCGCCAGGGTAAGAGCTTTTGAGAAGGGTCGAATTCTACGGCCTGATACTTCATCTGGTAGAGTAACAGGAGTACGGCATCGAAGACCAGGAGGTGCTCGATGCCGTGCGATGGCACCCTACCTTCAACAATAGCTCAAGCCCCGTGGCCAAGGTTGTTTTCCTGGCAAACAAGTTGGAGCATATCAAAGCGGACAGATAACCATTCCTGGCGAGGATAGCCCAGCTTGCTAATGATGACCTAGATGCCGCTGTTTTGTCCTTTCATCAGGGGGAATTGGTTTCCATGATAGGGGCCTGGAAAGCTGATCCATCCTGATCTGTGTATCGTCGGAACGGGCTTTTGGAGCGGCAAGAGCGGATTAGAGAGTAGGTGTGTTACCTTGACACTCATAAAGGGGTCGCTTACCATGAGTATGGATGCCGAGGTAGCTCAGGTGGTAGAGCACGGCACTGAAAATGCCGGTGTCGCCAGTTCGACTCTGGCCCTCGGCACGGTAGGAGCCAACGGGCATAGCTTAATTCCACATCATCTTTAGCGAGCGGAAGTGGCTCAGTGGTAGAGCATCTCCTTGCCAAGGAGAGGGTCGTGGGTTCGAATCCCATCTTCCGCTCCATTAATCTAGGCACAAAGTAAGCCCTCTCGTTAATTTGAGAGGGCTTTATCTTTTTCAATGCCACAAGTAAAGCCGCAGATAGGGTGGCAACGCAGAAGCGGTTGTTGGGAGATTCTTACTGCAACACCAGATGACGCTGATTTACACGCGGATACTGTTCAGGCATAATCAGACTCAGGGAGTTACAGGTACTTACACGTAGGAACAGGCTGCCTCTTGATTCCCCAGCAAGTTGTCGTGGGTTCGATCCCCACCACCCATTCCACTCTTTTAGGCACAAAAAAGACCCCTAACGCTATGTTAGGGGTCTAGGGGCTACAACCGTTTAGCCAAGTTTTGTTGGCAGACCTTTGTTTTTGGGGATTTAGCGAGAACTTCTCGATGTGATCTCTCTTTCTCGTAACTTGTGATACAAGTATCGCGGGCAGGTCGCGTAGGCTTTCCCGGCATTCTACCTCTCCTAAAACTGGGTGATAACACCCCTACCCACTCTGCCCTTCTCCATGTCCTCGTAAGCCCTGTTAATGTCGTCCAGCCTGTACTGGCTCATTATCAGCCCATCTATGTCTATCTTGCCGGAATGATAGAGCTCTACGATGGTGGGGATGTCTGTGGCGGGTCGTGAGCTACCGTAGTAGGACCCTTTGATGGTCCTCTCGTTGCGCACCATTGCCGCGGGACTGATGGAAACGTCATCGCCTATAGGTGCGATTCCCACCACAACTACCGTGCCACCTTTCCGCACCGAGTTGTACGCGGTTAACACCGTGTCCGAGGAGCCAAAGGCCTCGAAAGTATAGTCCGCACCGAGACCGTCGGTGATGCTTTTTATAGTCTCCACCGGGTCTTGCACCGTGGGGTTGATTGTATGGGTGGCCCCAAATTGCGTGCAGAACTCAAGGGCACCCTCGTTGATGTCCACCGCTATGATCTTGGTGGCGTTCAGCAGCCGGGCACCCTGGATCACATTGAGGCCCACTCCTCCAGCGCCGATCACTGCTACAGTGCTTCCTGGAGCCAATCTGGCGTTGTAGATAGCTGCACCCACACCAGTGGTGACGCTGCAACCAATAAGGGCTGCCTGAGGAAAAGGAAAATCCGGAGCTACGGGGATGCACCCGGTTTCTGGGACCACAGCCTCCTGGGCAAAGCAGGCTACCTTTCCCATGTGGGCGATTCGTTGGTCTCCCTTGTGGAGTCGCGTGGTCCTGTCGAACAGAGTCCCACCCGTCGCCTGGTGGGTGTCACAAAGATTCGCTCGGCCATTCATGCAGAAGTGGCAGTGGCCACAGAAGGGGACGAAGGAGAGGATGACTCGGTCTCCGGGTCTCACTCTGGTGACACCTTCGCCCACGTCCATAACGGTCCCCGATCCCTCGTGGCCCAGGACCGCAGGTAAGGTGTGGGACCCCTCGCCCCTCATGATGTGGAGATCGCTTCGGCAGATGCCTGCGCTACCTATCTTCACATGCACCTCACCGGCCTTGGGTGGGTCCAACTCCACGTCCTCGATTACCAGGGGCTGACCAGCTTCATATAAGACGGCTGCCTTCATCTGACCCAATCCTTTCTGCCGGAATCTCCGGTTCGGGCTTGTTTCTGGCTCTGAGTAATCCGCTAAAATGGCATCATTATATTCTGGCCCTTGAACACCGGACAACCCCTACTTCTCAGGAGGCTAGGGCTGAGAAACACCTTGGCAGTCGTGGTTTTGACGCGATTGCCTCACGGATAGCACGCACCCTGAACTGGAGTCACAGACATGGCCATGACCCAATAGCAACAGCTGGTGTATACTTTCCACACTGAGATCTCCCTGGACCAACTTGGCGAAATCCAGCTAGGGCTGGCCTATCTCATGGCAGAAGTGAGCGACAGGTACTGGGTCCTCTGTTAGGCCGCGAAAGGGGGGCCTGGAGCTCCCCAGTCATCAGAGCTTGAGAAGGCGCTCAAGATAGGAGTTGCCACGCGCCGCGGGTACAAAGCCCGCCCGGAAGCTTTCAAAAGGATCCCACGCCGCTATCAGCAGGGCGATTGCGGGACGAGACGGGTCGGCCCTTAGGGTTAGCCCACAAGAATGGTATTACTACGGCCAATGTGTATTATCGGGAGCGAGACCACGAGGAGATTGTCTGGCAACTCCCTGAGGAGCCTTCCAAACACCTCAGGCTCACCCGGGAGTCATTAATGCATGTATCATGGGGCTGCCAGGGTGCGATTAAGGCCTTTGTTAGTTTGGAGGAGAAGCTCTATAAGCGTTAACATACCCATGCTAGTTCTTAGTCAGGTACAATTTCTGTTAGCATGTTTCAGAAATGAAATCGGGCCTCAAGAGAAGAGTTTCCATCCGACGGCACATTCTTTTGATTGTGAGCGTGTGGATAATGGGAGCGGTGGGAGCCATCGCATTTCGAGATTCGATAGCCCAACTTGGAAGCTGGGGGTATCTAGGAGCTCTCTTCATATCGGCCATCAGCAACGCTACGATTCTATTCCCTGGCCCCGGAGTCGCCATACTCACTGTTATGGCCCAAGACTTCAACCCCATCTTCCTCGGTATAGTCGCCGGAATAGGGAGTGCCTTAGGTTCTTCCACTGCTTATTTGATGGGTCGTTTAGGGGCCAGTGTGGTAGATGGCGGG
>JASLXI010000055.1:2472-6513 GCA_030740415.1 Dehalococcoidia bacterium | reverse complement strand
GAAGGCACGGCCCGCGCGTGTATTAGCGGGATGAAATCTGCTCCTGCAGCTTCTGCCCCGTCGATGTATCCACCGTGGATTGTCCCAGTCCCAAGATATCTATTACGAATGGCTTCACCTCCCGACAGGTCCGGCCCACACCCACTATCACGGACGAAATCCGTCAACGTCGTTGGTGTTGAAGCAAAGGTGTTGGTTTCATGATGAATGCCGCCACTCGCGATTCGCATTTCGTGCCCCTTTCCTCTGTATCAGTGCCTAGGTAGTACCTACGCCATCTCCTAAATTAACATACCAGAAGTGTACCTGCCACCAAGGATTGCAAGGAGAAGAAGCCTCCGGCAAGCTGCACACATGACCTATTGTAACCCCCCGGAATGTGGGGTCAAGTTGTACTTTCCGAAAGGCCAGAATCGGCAACTAGAACTGTAGCTTTTGGACTTCGCGCTTAATATCCTCATCGCAAAGGCGAAGAAAGATACGTGTAATATTGATGTCTTTATGACCGAGTTGCTCCTGAAGGACGACCGGGGCTAATAGCGCTTCCAAATCCTCGGCTCTGATCCGCCTGTGTCCGCTGCCGCGGAGTTGATAGTGAGGGAGATAGCCAGATTCTATATAGGTGTACAAGGTCCGCCGTGAGACCTTTAACATTAGGCATGCCTCGGAATTCTTAAGCCATTCCGAGTGTGGGGTACTGCGCTCCATCAATCACTCTTCTTTTCTTGGGAGAAGTGAGCAATAGAGACCTCAAAGAAAGCCTCAACCTTCTGGTGTGGAAAAGTTATGATTGGTGGAGCTGAAGGGATTCGAACCCTTGACCCCCTCAATGCCATTGAGGTGCTCTCCCAACTGAGCTACAGCCCCGTGAAAACCCAATATACCAGAGGCCCCAAGTCAACGCAACCACATCCGAGGCCGCATTAGCCAACTCGGCTGACAGTCATATATGCCCCTACCCCGAGCATCACTAAAAGAAAATGTCCGGAAAAGTGAACGCAAATTCCTGTGGCCTCACCAGACCCGCCACCATATAACTCAGCGCTACACTGGCCCTGGCAACATACTGCAGGTATCTTCCTCGCTTGCGATTGATAGAAGCACTTATCCCTTCTCCAATCACGTAGCCAATTCCAACGACTGCTATCCACGGAAGGAAGGGTAAGCGAAACAGATCGAAGAAGACCAGTCTCCACCCTAGGCCGGTCATAACCCCCCAGGACCATTCCAGTGCCCATGGCCCTCGCAAGAGTCGCGGCGCCGTGTTCAAAGGTGGGTAGTCGCCGCACCTGGGCTCAGTTTGGGCACCTAGCACCCACCGGGGTCTACACCAGGCATTGAGAGCAGATGAGAGTGCCCCACCCACTACACCCAAGACGAGTCTCCACCTGCCGGTGGCGAGCACAGTAGCTAGGTTCTCTATCAGACATGGCCTTACGTCTCAGGTGGGGCCCTGTAGACCCACTCGTCCCTGTTGGCAACGTCCCTATCGTAGATGAGACGCTGCATCAAAACCCTTGGCCACGAACCTCCCCACTCAGCCGTACCACGATTGGACATCAACCGTTTGGCCACCGCAATCAGCAGCAGGGCAGCACATAGTACCGTAATAGAAATAGGCTCTCCAAATAACACACATAACGCAGGGGCCAACACCAGGGAGATTCCCACCCACAGAGCACTGCTACGAGATATAAGCCACCCGACCAAAGTCACCAGCAAAAGAACCACCGCCACCTTCCAGGTTAGCACCAGCAGGACGCCACCGGTCACCGTAATGCCTCTTCCTCCCGTGAGCTTAAGGTACAAGGACCAGTTGTGACCAGCCACCGCGGCAAGGCCAGCCATAACGGCTATCCAGGGACTTGCACTCACTTGCTGGGCCAGGTACACGGGGACCGCCCCTTTCACAAGAACATCGAATGCTCCCAGGAGGATAGCGACCCACTTTCCCACGTGGAGCCATATGTTGGACGTCCCCACATTACCGCTGCCGTAGCGGCGAATATCGATCCTCTTCAGAGATCGCCCCATAATATACGCCATCGGTATGGAGCCGATGAGGTAGGCCAGCAGTACTATCCCTATTTCCATCATAGGACGATCTTCCTCTCCGGGAGTACGCTGAGTTTACCTCTGAAAGTCGATTGAAAAACGGCAGCGAAAACCAAGGTGAGCACTCATGCGTGGGTAATCAGTTCCCACCCTATTAGTTCAGCTTGGCCTTGTCTTCTACCATGTCATAGAGCCTCTGCGCCACCTCCATTGGAGGCCCAACGGACCCAGGCTCCACCTCTCCCGGCGTGCCAAGGGCGTGATAGTCGCTGCCCCCGCAAGGTATCAGTCCTTCCCTGTCAGCCATTGCCTTTAAGGCCTTCACCTCCGACGGCGTGTACGTCCCGTAGTATACCTCCATACCCACAAGGCCTGCGGCCTTCAGCTCTGGCAGCATAGGCCCCACATTGTCGACCTCGCGCGGGTGGGCCAGTACCGGAAGGCCTCCCACCCCTGTAATCAGTCTAACCGCCTCCGAGGGAGTCAACTTAGCTCTTTCCGCGTATGCGAGGCCATTACGACCCAGATATTTGATAAAGGCCTCTTGAGGATAAGTAATATACCCCTTCTCCACCATGGCTTGGGCAATGTGAGGTCGTCCCACAGCGCCATCGGCCAACTCAAGAACCCTCTCCCAATCCACAGGTAACCCCAGAGATGCCAGTTTGTCCACCATCTCCCGTGCACGGTCCACCCTGCCATCCCGGAACTCCCTCAGAGTCCGCTGGAAATCCTCGTCGGAGTAACGGATGAAGTAACCCAGGACATGGATCTCGTTGCCTGGTATGTCGGTGCTCAGCTCAATGCCGGGAATTATGGAAAGCCCCGGGAATTTCTTCGACGCCTCCACCACATCGGCAAGTCCTTCCGTAGAGTCGTGGTCCGTAATTGCCACCACCTGCAGGTCTCTTTCACCCACCAGATTCACCAGCTGTGTCGGCGTCAGGCGGCCGTCCGAACAGGTGGAATGCAGATGTAGGTCTACTTGGGCCATGCCTATTCCACCTCTCTGTCCACCCTGGTAATCTGAGTGGCCCTACCCGTTTTTTCGTCTATGTCCACCATCACGGAGCCAAACTTCACCGCTCCATTGGCCACTGTGAGTCTATGTGGAGTCTGATTAAGGAAACGCTCAAGAACGTCCTCTATAGTGCTACCGATCACCGAATGCGATGGCCCAACCATCCCCAGGTCGCTCACGTAGGCCGTCCCCTTAGGGAGAAGGCTTGTATCGACAGTCCCCACATGGGTGTGAGTCCCAACCACGGCGCTGACCCTACCGTCCAGGTACCAGCCCATGGCCACCTTCTCAGAAGTGGCCTCGGCATGGAAGTCGACCAGAATCACCCGAGGGCCTTCGCCCAACTCCTCTAAGAGGGTTTCCATAGCCCGGAAGGGGCAGTCGTAGTTGCCAACAAAGACCCGGCCTATCAGACTGACCACCAGGACTCCATTTACACTGACATACCCTCTCCCGGGCGCAGTTGACGGATAGTTCAGGGGACGGAGTATGGGCACCTCCATGTCCAGGTGAGGGATTATCTCCTTCTGATCCCAGATGTGGTTTCCAGAGGTGATAACGTCTACCCCACAATCGAACAACTCCTGGGCAGTATCTATAGTGAGGCCGAAGCCTGCAGCCGCGTTCTCGCCGTTGGCCACCACAAGGTCTATGCAGTACTCATCACGCAGACCTGGAAGCAAGGCCTCAACGGCCCTTCTTCCAGGTCTGCCAATTACATCGCCAATCATCAAAACCCGCAAATCACCGTCTCCTACACAAGCCTACCCTAGGGGTTGACACAAATCCTGTTTTGCATTGGATTTTCCTGCTACCACTGGGTAGGATCGTATTTGTACCAGAAGTCCCCACGCAATTTTGAAACATCTTAGCTTTGTCGACATCCTCCGATTCAGGGGATTCTAAAAGGGACATAGTCCCATTTACCGGGGTCTGGGGGTGCCCCCCAGACAAATCCCTCGGTC
>JASLXI010000055.1:0-2462 GCA_030740415.1 Dehalococcoidia bacterium | reverse complement strand
TCTCCCTTGGCAAGGGAGAGGAGGACCGAGGGGATGGTTGCGGAGTATCTCCTAGCGAGCCACTTCTACCGATCGGGTCTCACGGATTACCGTTACCTTGATAAGGCCAGGGTACACCAGAGTATCCTCGATCTTCTTCACCACGTCTCGGGCCAGCTTGGCTGACGTCACATCGTCGACCTCAGCTGACTTAACCAGAATGCGCACCTCTCGACCCGCTTGAATGGCGTAGCATTTCTCCACACCTGGAAAGCTTAGTGCAACCTCCTCCAGGGCCTCCAGTCTCTTGGCATAATGCTCCAGGCTATCCCTGCGAGACCCGGGGCGGGCGGCGCTGATGGCGTCCGCGGCGGCCACTATGAATGCCTCTACCGACCCACGCTCCTCGTCGTGGTGCTCCATAATGGCCCGTTCTATCTCAGGCGCTATTCCATACCTATGAGCCACTTCAGCACCAATCTCCGCGTGGGGTCCCTCCACCTCGTGACTCAAGGCCTTGCCGATGTCATGCAACAGTCCTCCCACCTTTGCCACCTCTACGTTTGCGCCAATCTCCGCGGCAATCATGCCTGACAGTACAGAGACCTGCACGCTGTGCTGGAGAATATTCTCTCCATAGCTGTAGCGGTACTTCAACCGGCCAAACAGCCTGACCAATTCCGGGTTAAGGCCGCGGACCTTTGCGTCGAAGACAGCCTTCTCACCCTCCTCACGGATATTCTCTTCGACTTCTTCGCGAGTCTTCTCCACCACCTCCTCCACCCGGGCCGGGTGTATCCTGCCATCCGAAATGAGCTTGGTGATGGCCTGTCGTGCCACCTCCCTTCGTACGGGGTCAAAGCAGGAAATGGTAACAGCCTCAGGGGTATCGTCTATGATAAGGTCAACCCCTGTCGCGGCCTCGATTGCGCGAATATTCCGCCCCTCGCGCCCTATTAGACGACCCTTCATATCGTCGTTGGGAAGTGGGATTGTCTTAACCGTGTTCTCAGAGACTACATCGGAGGCCAAACGATGGATGGACAGAGTCAGCACCTTGCGGGCCTTCTGATCCGCTTCTTCCTTGGCAAGCTGCTCAACGTCCCGATAGCGGCGAGCCACTTCGTACTGGATCTCCTCTTCGGCCTTCCTCATGAGGAGACCCTTAGCGTCGCTGGCAGATAGGGATGATAGATTCTCCAGGATCTCTAACTCTTGGCCTTTCATCGCTTCCAGTTGGGCCTGCCGTTCCTCCAAGTCCCTCTCTTGATCTGCCTGGCTTTTTTCCCTTTTATCCAGGTTATCCGAACGCCGCTCGGTATTTTCCTCTCGATTGGCCAACCTCCGCTCCTGACGCTGCAACTCCGAGCGCCGCTCCCGCAGGTCCGCCTCCGCCGAGGTACGAAGACTCAGGGCTTCTTCCTTGGCCTCCAAGAGAGCCCTCTTTCGTTGTTCCTCGGCCTCCTCCACTATGCGAGATGCCTCTTCCCCTGCATCCCTCATCCTCTTACCCAAGATACTAGCTCTGAAAAAGAACCCGGTTGCTCCCCCTATTCCCAAGGCTACCAGGACGGCGAGGACAATAATTAACGCGTCCATGTCCTTCACCTTCCTTTCTGTCTGGGCAAACCAGCCCAGAAATTCCCGTGCCTCCTCACACCGGAGGCGCCGTTTGATGTTAATGCCAGATATGAGGAGTGTCAAGGACGACAGGCGTCGTCACTGTCTGTGAGCGGTAGTCATAAACTTCTCTCCCCTGCCAGACACTCAGAACAGCGACACAGCTTTCTCAGCAGGTCAAAGGGGTAAATACCTGAATCGTGGGTATCGCTCCACAGGAACTGCACCGCGTACCGCCCCATCTGCATCCAGTCCACCGCATAAACATCCTCCCTCACCTCCTCCTCTCCCACCCTGCGCCGACCCGTCATCTCCTGCACGCACCCGGCACAGCAGCAATGGCCCCTCAGATACCTGTGTGGATAATAGCTGGCATGTCCGTCATCCCATAGGATGTGGACACCGTCGTCCTTTAGCTTGACCTCGTTAAACGCCAAATGTACTCCCAAATACCCGAATACCCGCTTACCCCATCGTCCCCAGACGGCTCCCTCCCAGCACGTGAAGATGCAGGTGAGGCACTTCCTGCCCCGAGTCCGGCCCCTGGTTGATCACCAACCGGTACCCCGATTCTGCCAGACCCACCTGTTGCACTATCTCCATTGCCATCAGGATCAGGTGACCAAGCAAGGCCTCTTTATCTTGAGTAAAGGATGAAAGGTACGTCACATGCTCGAATGGCAGCACCAGAAGGTGCGTTGGCGCCTTTGGGTTGATATCTCTGATCACAAAGGCCAGGTCGTCATGATACAGAATATCGCTGGGGATCTCACCCCATCCGATCCTACAGAAGATACAATCCTCAGACATAAATGCCTATTCCTCGCCTATGATGAGCCTGACAAAGAATCGAACCGATCTTC
>JASLXI010000054.1 GCA_030740415.1 Dehalococcoidia bacterium | reverse complement strand
GGATTTCAATGTTCAAGCGCCTATCTGAAACTCGCAGGCCTTGGTGGAATAACCTTACCCCACAATCGGCCATGGTGCGCCGTGCAGACAACCAGTTGAAGGCAATTTCTAAAGGCCATGTATGATTTGGTCTTGGGCCTCCACTAGGCTGTGGACGCCCTTCTCTGCGAGGGACAGCATCTCGTCCATAGCTGCCCTGGAAAAAGGACTTCCTTCGGCAGTGCCCTGGACTTCAATGAGATCGCCTTCTCGGGTCATTACCACGTTGAAATCCACCTCTGCCCGAAAGTCCTCGTCGTAACAGAGGTCCAAGATGGTCTCTCCGTCTATCAAGCCTACACTGATCGCAGCCACTGCGCTTGTGAGAGGGATGGTGGTAAGAGCGCCCGTTTTCACCATGTGAAGTAGTGCCTGATACAGGGCTATGTAAGAGCCGGTGACAGCGGCAACGCGTGTCCCTCCGTCGGCTTGTATCACGTCGCAGTCCATGACTAGGGTGCGTTCTCCCAAGGCTTTCATGTCCACTACTGCTCGAAGGGAACGACCGATGAGGCGCTGAATCTCCTGGGTACGGCCTGCCACTTTGCCAGCTTCGCTCTCTCTCGCCCTCCGGGTCAGCGTAGACCGAGGCAGCATACCGTACTCCGCGGTCACCCATCCCTTTCCCTGTCCCCGCAGAAAAGGCGGCACTCGTTCCTCCAGCGAGGCTGTACAGATGACCTTGGTCTCTCCCATCTCGATCAGCGCGGAGCCTTCGGGAAACACCAGGTACGAAGGTGTGATCTTCACCTCCCGGGGCTGGTTGTTTGCCCTGCCGTCGACTCTGAACAAAGCAACTCCTTTCGCTACTGAACGCCCCAGTATAGCATATGCCATGTGCGTGCTGGGGCGGGATGCTACCTCTCAGTCTTCATCCTCAACCGTGAGTCATCGGACACAAACTCCACGTTTCCACATAAGCGGCCTTTATAGGCCTGTCAACCAAAGCTATCACGTCGAGTCATATGCTATAATCCAGACTTGGAGGTATAGCTTGCCGAAGATATATACTAGGCACGGCGACGAAGGGGAAACGGGCCTGCTCTATGGAGGGCGAGTCTCAAAGGCAGACCCACGCTTCGAGGCCTGCGGGACGGTGGACGAAGCTGTCTCTGCCCTGGGGCTGGCTCGCTCCTTGGTAAAGGCGGAAAACCTAAAAAGCGCTATCAAAGCAATACAGCAAGACCTATTCACGGTGGCAGCAGAGTTGGCAACAGACCCCAAAGAATACTCTAAACTCCAAAAGCACTTCGGTACCGTGAGGCCTGCGATGATTGACCACCTGGAGAGCCTAATTGATGAGTTGAACCAGGAGATAAGCCTGGCCAGGACCTTCATCATCCCGGGAGCGTCTGCGGCGTCCGGTGCGCTGGACTTGAGTCGCAGTATACTGAGGCGGGCAGAGCGGAGGGTGGTGGAGCTCAACGAGCAGGACCTCCTTGGGAATCCGCAGGTCCTGAAATATATCAACCGTCTTGCCGACTTAATATTCCTGATGGCCCGCTATGAGGACAGAGACCTTCCCATTGAATCTCTTGCAAGTAACCCCCCTTAGCTTATTGGCAGTAGCTCTGGTTCTGCTAATTGCGGGATGCGGTTCCAACCTCGGACCCGGCGGAGGTGCTACCGTAGTCTCATTTAATACTGAGGATGGTGTCCAGCTATCAGGCCATCTTTTCGGCGAAGGCGGCGTTGGCGTGGTGCTGAGTCACATGCGGTCTGCGGACCAGGAAAGCTGGTGGCCCTTTGCGAGGGTACTCAAGGACAAGGGGTATCGGGTTCTTGCCTACGATTTCAGGGGCTACAGGGATTCCCAAGGAGAGTTGGATATAGACAATATAGATATGGATGTGCAGGCAGCTTTGAATTTTCTGAAGAGTCAGGGTGTCTCCAAGGTATTCCTGGTAGGGGCGAGTATGGGCGGTACCGCCTCATTGAAGGTCGCCTCACGGGAAGATCTGGCTGGTGTGATTACCCTTTCTGCCCCCCCGGCGATCGAAGGTCTTGATGCCAGAGAGGATGTAATGACGATCTCGGCCCCCAAGCTCTTCATCGCCGCCCGGGAAGACGCGGGCTATGCCAGGAGCGTGGACGTGTTTGACCAAACGTCCTCCGAGCCCAAGGAGAGGCAGATCGTGGATGGGGACGCCCACGGCACGGACATGTTATCCGGAGATTCCGGCCCACGGGTCCAAGGGCTGATCGTTGATTTTTTGAGAAGGATTTCTGAATGACGAAAGCGACAGTGACCATCGTGGACTTCGGCGCTGGCAACCTGCGTAGTGTCGCCAAGGCTATAGAGAAACTTGGCAACTCTGTCCAGATCACCGATGATCCCGAGCAAATCCTTAAAGCGAAGGCTGTGATCTTTCCCGGGCAAGGTGCTTCTGAGTCCGCCATGAGGGCACTTCACCAAAGGAACCTAGTGGCCCCCTTGAAAGAGGTGATTGGGAGGGGAGTGCCCTTCTTCGGGGTCTGCCTGGGTTTGCAACTGCTGCTGGACACTTCAGAGGAGGGTCCTACGCCATGTTTGGGTGCGGCACCCGGTAGGGCCCTCCTGCTGCCGCCACAGGTCAAGAGACCCCACATGGGATGGAACGACGTAGCCCTTCAATATGACCACCCGCTGTTTGAGGGAGTCAGGAGTGGGTCGTATTTCTACTTCGTGCACAGCTACTACGGTGTTCCCGACGACCAGAGCTTGGTGCTAGGTACTACGGACTATGGTCTGAGTTTCTGTAGTGTTATAGCCAAAGGTAATGTGGTGGCCACCCAGTTTCATCCCGAGAAGAGTGGCGCTCTTGGCCTGCGCCTATACGAAAACTTCCTGAACTCGATGGTAAAGAGGAGCGCTGGGGGATAAGCATGGAGGTTATCCCATCCATTGACCTGCGAGGCGGCAGATGTGTCCGTCTCTATCAGGGAGACTACGACAAGGAGACGGTGTATTCCGACGACCCCTTGGCAGTAGCCTGTCAGTGGCAAGAGATGGGAGCCTCTCGTATACACATCGTGGACTTGGACGGTGCAGCATCTGGGACGCAGGCTAACCTGGAGATTCTCAGGCAATTGGGCAATTCAATCGATGTTCCGCTTCAAGTGGGTGGAGGAATTCGTGATATGGGGTCTGTGGAGAATATCCTGGATATGGGAGTGAAGCGCATCGTCCTGGGCACCAGTGCGGTGGAGAATCCATCCCTGGTGGAGCAAGCGTGCAGTCGCTTTGGTGCGGAGGCCATCGTTGTGGGGGTGGATGCAAGGGATGGAATGGTCGCGATTAGAGGGTGGCGCGAGTCCTCCTCTATCGCTGTGCTGGACCTCATGCATCGGATGACTGCACTGGGGGTCGGGCGGTTCATATATACCGACATCTCTCGCGACGGCACTCTCTCTGAACCGAACTTCCAGTCCCTTGAGGAGTTGATAGAGAAGTGTGATGCTGCCCTGGTGGCATCTGGGGGGATATCTTCCATAGATCACTTGAAACGCCTGGCTTCCCTGGGCGTGGAAGGGGCTATCATGGGCACGGCCCTCTATACTCGGGACATTGACCTGCGAGAGGCAATAGCTGAAGTGTAAGGACAGGGTCGGATGCCTGAAAGGATGTGACGATGAAAGTGCGAAAAGCCGTTATCCCCGCTGCGGGCTTTGGCACCCGCTTTCTCCCCATCACCAAAGCGGTACCAAAACAGTTGCTACCACTGGTGGACAGGGCTGCCATCCAGTACGTGATCGAGGAGGCCGCCGAGGCAGGAATCGAGCAAGTGATAATCGTCAGTGCCCGGGGCCAAGATGCTGTTGCCGACTACTTCGACCGCTACCCGGAGCTGGAGGCCTTTCTGACGGCGAAGGGAGACACCCAGCGCCTGTCTGAGGTGAAGCGTCTCTCGGAGATAGTCGAGCTAATTTACGTGCGCCAGCCGGAGCAGCTGGGGCTTGGTCACGCTGTGATGTGCGCTTCCGGGGCCGTGGGAGATGAACCCTTCGCAGTGATCCTCCCAGATGACATCATAGTGGCGGAAAAGGGGGCACTCGCCCAGCTCATGGATATCTTTAATCAGTACGAAGCGAGCGTTATCGCCGTACAGGAGGTGTCAGGCCCTCAGATACAGAATTACGGGGTTATAGTACCAGAACCTGTTTCGGAGGGGGTTTTCAGAGTTCTCGGGACCATGGAAAAACCCGCGCTGGCGGATGCCCCATCCAACCTAGGCATTGTGGGGCGCTACGTCCTTACCCCGGAGATATTCGATGCCCTGACTAAGGTGCAGCCGGGTGCAATAGGCGAGCTCCAACTCACCGATGGTCTGGGTATTCTTCTTCAAAGTCAGCAGATGTATGCATTGCACTTTCAGGGAGACCGCTACGATGTTGGCAATCCCCTCGGCCTGCTCAAGGCTTCGGTGGAATTGGCCCTCCAACGGGAGGACATCGGTCCAGACTTCATGGAATTCCTGGAGCAGTTGGTGGATTAGCCGATTACAGACCAGTGCGACAATAATTAAATGCGGTTGCGGGGCTTGTCCTGCCACATTGACTAGGTGAAACAGCCACGCTACACTTTATGCGAAATAAGTAATAAGTGAACAGTGTAGGGCCTAAGGGGAGCTTGGTGAGCCAGGCTGAGAGGCCCCGACCTCTCGGGGCGACCCTAAGCACCTGATCTGGGTAATGCCAGCGTAGGAAGAGCGCCATATCCAAATTGAGCAATGAGTGGTCGTTAGCCAGTAGCTGACGACCATTTGTTTGTGGCCAATGACCATCAAAATGACTGCTAGTTCAGAGGATCTATCAGGCGAAGCTACTTTCCCTCCCAAGATGGAGCTGGATGGCATAGAGAAGGACTTCTTCGTCAACGGAAGCCCACTGCAGGTGCTGTGCGATGTGGATCTGAGTGTCCGCGAGGGGGAGTTCATAAGCCTCATCGGCCCGAGCGGCTGCGGCAAGAGCACCCTCCTCAATATCATCGCCGGTCTGGAAGAGCCTACCAAGGGTGACATACGTACCGATGGCCACAAGGCTGAGCAACGCTTGGGAGCCATTGGTTATATGCATCAGAAGGACCTCCTTCTTCCGTGGCGCACGGTGCTGGATAACGCGATTCTGGGCTTGGAGCTTCAAGGAAAACCCAAGTCCCAGATCAGAATGCGGGCCCTGGAATTGATGGACTCCTTTGGTCTCAAGGGCTTCGAGAAAAGTTATCCATCCCTTCTCTCCGGGGGAATGCGACAGAGGGTCGCTTTCCTCCGGACGGTGCTGGCAGACCGTGAGATCATCCTGTTGGATGAACCCTTTGGAGCACTTGATGCCCTGACCAGGGCCAACATGCAAGAGTGGCTCCTTCAGCTATGGGAGCCTTGGGGCAAGACCGTGATCTTGGTGACTCATGACGTAGAGGAAGCTGTTCTCCTTTCCGACTGGGTATACGTGTTCACCGCCCGGCCGGGCAGAGTAAAAATGACTCTTTCTGTCGATATGCCCCGTCCCAGGCATTACAAGATGGTAACCGAAGAGGCCTTCGTCAAAATGAAAGCAGCGATATTAGCCGCTCTAAGGGAGAGCAATGGGGGAGCAGATGAAGGGGTAAATGTCTCCACCTTGACGGAGGGCCAGGCATGAAGAAGGGGACAACCACGATGCTCCAGTGGGCACTCCCCGCGACATTGATTCTCGTGGCGCTTGGTATTTGGGAAGCGACCGTGCGTTTGCTCAACATCGCGCGGTGGCTTCTGCCACCGCCTTCCTCTATCGGAGCGGAGCTATTCGAGAGTAGAAGCCTCCTGTTGAGACACACGTGGGTCACACTGGAGGAGGTGGTTTTGGGGTTTGCCCTGGCTCTGATTGTTGGAATAGCCCTGGCCGCTGCCATCGCCTATTCTAAGATAGTCGAACGTGCCGCCTACCCTTATATCATCGCCTCCCAGACTATCCCCATCATTGTCATCGCTCCCTTGCTTCTGATCTGGATTGGCTATGGAATCTGGCCGAAGATAATCGTGGTGATACTGATCTCTTTTTTCCCCATCGTGGTCAATACCGTGGACGGCCTCAAGTCGGCTGACTCTGATATGCTCGACATGATGCGCACCATGGGGGCTAGCAGGTGGCAGCTCTTCACCAAGGTTCAGGTGCCATCCTCCGTTCCCTTCCTATTTTCTGGCATCAGGGTAGCAATTGCGTTGAGCGTGATAGGGGCCGTCATCGGCGAATGGGTTGGGGCAAGTGCGGGTCTGGGCTATCTGATAACACGTTCCGCCCCCCAGTTCCTCACCGATCGAGTATTCGCATCTATCTTCATCCTATCCGTTATGGGAGTGACTCTGTTCGCCCTGACGGTCCTGGCGGAGCGTTACTCCATACCCTGGCATCAACGAGAGAAACGTGACAAAGCTATCAAAGGCCGCTAAATTTGGAGGGAACCATATGAACATATCTTCACACAAAGGGACTATTTTCATGGCTCTGATGTTCATTCCAACGGTGCTGCTGGCA
>JASLXI010000053.1 GCA_030740415.1 Dehalococcoidia bacterium | reverse complement strand
GCGTGGAGCGTTATTACCAGATAGCGCGCTGCTTCCGAGACGAGGACCTCCGCGCGGACCGACAGCCGGAGTTCACCCAGCTAGACCTGGAGATGGGATTCGTGGATGAGGAGGATATACTCAACCTGATGGAGGAATTGTTCACCAGTTTGATAGAAAGCGTCGTCCCCAACAAGAGGGTAATCAAGCCTTTCCTACGACTCTCCTATGACGCTGCGATCAGTCGTTTTGGTACGGACAAGCCAGACCTGCGCTTCGATATGGAACTGGGAGACATATCGGACATAGCCGCAGATTCTCAATTCCAAGTCCTTCGCAATGCCATCGATTCCGGGGGAGTGGTGAAGGGCCTTGCAGCCTCGGGGTGCGCCGACTACACCCGCCGCCAGCTTGACGAGTTGACGAGCTTTGCCCAGGAACGGGGTGCGTCGGGACTCATCTCCGTAGCCCTGAAGGGAGACCCGAAGGACTCCCTGGACGGCCTGACTCAGGAAGACATACGATCGACAGCAGTCCGCCACCTGTCCCCAGAGGAAGTGCGCGAGATGGCCCTTCGTCTGGGAGCAAAACGCGGGGACCTGTTGCTTGTGGTGGCAGGGACTTCTCGTGTAGCCGACCTGGTGTTGAGCCAGTTGCGACACGAGATGGGTCGCCGCCTGGGACTGGCGGACCCTGACCTGCTGGCCTTCGCCTTCGTGCAAGACTTCCCTCTCCTGGAGTGGAAACCCGAGGAGAACAAGTGGGACTCTCCCCATAACCCGTTTTCCTCTCCAAAGGACGAGCATATCAGACTCCTGGATACCGATCCAGGCAGTGCCCTGGCCAAGCAGTACGATTTAGTCTGCAATGCAATGGAAATCGCCGGAGGCAGCGTACGAAATCACAGAAGGGATGTCCAAGAGAAGATTTTCGGGCTCCTCGGTCATGGCCAAGAGGCAATGCAGAAACAGTTTGGACAGCTGCTGGATGCCTTGGAGTACGGCGCGCCTCCCCATGGGGGCTTCGCAAGCGGCATAGACCGAGTAGTGATGCTGGTAACGGACGAGGAGAACATCCGTGAGGTGATAGCCTTCCCCAAGACCCAGAGTGCTGCAGATCCTCTCTTCGGTGCTCCTTCTCTCGTGGACGACTCCCTGCTCAGGGACCTCCATCTCCGCCCCAGAGACACTTAACACAGTCGGCGACGAAAAACGCTTCACAATAGGGTTTAACATGTTTATAATTGGAGACAGTGCCACAATAGGAGCGATTTGTGAAAGTATCCCAAGGTGAACAGGTTCAGAGTCAGGTAGTACTAAATATTGAAGTAGACCTTCTCGAACTGGAAGAGCACCTGGAAAAGGTATATAGGCAAGCGGTGCGGCGGATGAACATCCCCGGTTTTCGCAAGGGCAAGGCTCCCAGGTCCGTGGTGGAGCGGGAGTTGGGGCGGGATGCCATGATAGAAGATGCACTAGAGACGCTCCTACCGCAAATGACGTCCAAGGCTATAGAGGAGCAGAGCCTGGACGTGATATCGACGCCCCAGGTCAAAGTAACCCAGCACGAGCCCTTGACCATAGAGGCCACAGTGCCCGTAAGACCCCAGGTGGACCTTGGCGACTATTATCAGTACCGCCTGGAGCCTGAAGAGGTGGAAGTCACCTCTGAGGCAATCGATGAAGTCGTGGCGTCCTTGCGACGGGATGCCGGTACCTGGGAACCCGTGGAGCGCCTCGTCGAGTTGGATGACATGGTCACCATGGAGGTGAGGGGACAGGTGGAAGAGGACGTGATAATCGAAGACGAGGGTGTTGACTACGTTCTTTTGGCAGAAGCAACCAATCCTACGCCGGGATTCGCAGAACAATTGGTGGGCATGAACAGGGAGAACATACGACAGTTCTCGCTTCCCTTTCCAGAGGACTATCCACAGGACAATTTGGCCGGCAAGGAGTGCAATTTCACCGTTACTGTGAAGGAGATAAAGGAACTCAAAATGCCAGACTTGGACGATGAGTTCGCTCAGACTCTGAACCTGGAAGTGGAGACCGTGGCTGCGCTGAAGGACAAGCTCCGGGCGGATATGCTCAAGCGCGACCAGACTCTCGCTGACCAACACTACCAGGAGCGGACGGTCCAAACCCTGGTGGAGGGAGCGCAGGTGGAGTTGCCACCGCTGCTGATTGACCACGAGATAGAGCACATCCTGGCAGACCAGGGTGAGGCCATGCAAAGACAGCAGATGAGTATGGAAGACTACCTGAGCACCGTGGGCAAGAGCGTTGAGCAGCTTCGGGAAGAGCTCCGACCCTCCGCTACCGAGCGCATCACAAGAAGCCTAGTGATGAGTGCCTTAAGAGAGAAGGAAGGTATTGATGTGACTCCCGAGGAAATCGAGGAGGAGTTGAACTCGATGGTGAGAGAAGCCACAAGAGAGACCGAATCCCTGAAGCAGATACTGGACACCGAGAACGGAAGAGCGTCCATCAACAGCATATTGATCAACCGTAAGGTTTTGAACCTGCTCACGAGTATTACTAAGGGTGAGACTATCGTGGCGTCCTCGTCAAGAACGGAGACACTCAGCGAAGAAGATAAGGGTGAATCAGAAGAAGGAGCAGAAAATGCTTGAACGTCCCGAGAGCATCGTACCTATGGTCATTGAAACAGGCGCCCGAGGCGAGAGGGCCTTTGATATATACTCGCTGTTGCTTCGAGAGAGGATCATCTTCTTGGGTACGCCCATCGGTGACCAGGTAGCCAACCTGATAGTAGCTCAATTGTTGTTTCTTGAGCGGGAGGATCCGGATAAGGACATAAGCCTGTACATTAACTCTCCTGGCGGAGTCATAAGCTCGGGGCTCGCCGTCTACGACACCATGCAGTTGATAAAGCCGGACGTGTCTACCATATGTGTAGGACTCGCGGCCAGCATGGGTACGGTGCTCCTCTGTGCCGGTGCCAAGGGCAAGAGGTACGCCCTGCCCAACTCCACCATCCACATGCATCAGCCTATGGGCGGAGCGCAAGGCCAGGCAACGGATATAGAGATCGCCGCCAGAGAGATATTGCGAATGCAGGACATGATTCGTCAGATCATCTCCTCGAATACGGGACAGGCCTACGACAGGGTGGCCCGGGACACAGATAGAGACTACTACCTCAGCGCCGATCAGGCCTTGGAGTACGGCATTGTAGATGAGGTTCTCACCAAGGCGCAGGTAGAAGAAGCCGCCAAAACGGCCTAAAGAGACCCTGGGAATCTATGCCTGACTACCCTGAAAATCCCGCCAAGGTGGCCTGTTCCTTCTGCGGAAAGGAACAGGGTCTGGTAAAACGGCTCATCGGTGGCCCTGGACGGGCTTTCATATGTGACCAGTGTGTCATTCTTTGTCAGCAAATCATAGACGAAGAAGCCTCCTCCCAGACCGACGCATCCCCCCCACAGCCCTCGATGCTGAACCCCAAGACCATCTTTGAGAAGCTGGACGAGTACGTCATCGGCCAAGAACAGGCTAAGAGAGTCCTAGCGGTGGCGGTATACAACCACTATAAGCGTATCTGGTCTGCTTATTCCTTCGACGACGAGGTGGAGCTTCAAAAGACCAACATCCTCTTGGCTGGACCTACCGGCTGCGGCAAGACCCTCCTTGCCCAGACTCTGGCGCGAGTTCTGGATGTTCCTTTCTGTATTGTCGATGCCACCTCCGTGACTGAGGCGGGATACGTAGGAGAGGACGTGGAGAACATTCTCCTGAGGCTAATCCAGGCGGCGGACTACGACATAGCAAGGGCCGAACAGGGCATCGTATACATCGATGAAATAGACAAGATCGGGCGAAAGAGCGCCAATCCCTCCATCACCCGAGACGTTTCCGGAGAGGGAGTGCAGCAGGCCCTGCTAAAGATAATCGAGGGATACACCGCCAGCGTGCCTCCCCAGGGAGGGAGAAAGCACCCCCATCAGGAATTGATCTCGATAAAGACCGACAACATCCTGTTCATCTGCGGCGGCGCCTTCGAGGGGTTAGACCGCATAGTGGCAGGGCGCATGTCTAAAGAACATCAAGGGATAGGATTTCGGTCCAGCATGGTTCCTGGAAAAGGCACCAAACAGGAGAATATGCTTCAAGACCTCATTCCAGAGGACCTCCTAGCCTATGGCTTCATTCCTGAGTTCGTCGGGCGACTTCCTTTGGTGGTAAGCCTCGACTCTCTCGATAAGGATTCGCTTGTCCGTATCCTCACGGAACCCAAGAACGCCGTGGTAAAGCAGTATCAGCGACTTTTCAGCCTGGACAACGTGGCCCTCACCTTCAGTGACGATGCCCTGGAGGCAGCCGCGGAGGATGCTATTCAGAAGAAGACGGGCGCCCGGGGACTGCGCTCGATTATCGAGCAAACCCTGCTGGACGTGATGTACGAGCTGCCCTCCATGACAGGGGTGAGCCAGTGCACCATCGACGCCAACATCATCCGAGGCCAGAAGCTGCCCATGCTCTTTACCGAATCGGGGACCTTCGTAAGCCTGGAAGCTGCCCAGAAGAAGACCGCTTAGGCGACAGAGCGCCCACCCACCCCAGAGGGGCGCAAAGGGGTGATACGTTACCTTGCACTTCTAACCCGCTTCACCATGAAGAAGTCGAGCTTTCCCCATCTGTTGACAGCAGGCATGGCCCCTGCGATGACAAAGCACACATTCCGATGGAACTCCCAGGGGTGGATAGTGAGGTTTCTTATCAGGGCTGCGTGTGATAGCGGGCCTGGGTAGAGGTCTGTGGCGGAGCGTGGTCTGGTTGTTCTCATCGTCGGTGCCCAGCCACATGGTGATTCCACCACGTCCTCTCATTTGCTCCTCAATGTCAGCCACCAGGGGGTGCAGCTGTCATACCCTATCGCGATACCGCCTGATTCCGCCAATCCATCCTAGGACTATGTCCCTGCCATCGTTAGCGATTCTTCTTGGGCGGCTATCTGCAAAGGACTCCTTTATCTCCTCAAGGGCAGATCCGTATCGGGCCAGACATGGGGATGGTGCTATCTGAACCCCTCAACCAGCAGGGCCGCTACCTGTCGCAGGGCTTCTCAGTTTTCAGGCCATAATTCGATGATTTCCATCTTAACGGGATTCCTGCCTCACAATTACACAGTCTTTTCCATATCCTTCTCTATGGCTTCGTTGAGGCGGAGGCCGCCAGTTGCGTTGCCCTGAGCATCTACTGGCCGCCGTCCCTCAATTCGCATGTTCCCGTTATCAAAGACCTTGAGGGTTTCCAACAGCAGGGGTCGCTCACGTTTGATCCCCTCCTGGCGTATGAGTTGAAACAATGGAAGAGTCTCGCCTTCCGTGGCCTTCAGGTCGTCTATTGAGCGACCCTCTATCTCGTCCCAGAGTGGGTCAAAGGCACTGCCCGACAGAGGGAAGGAATAGTAGGTCAGCAAAGGGCCCATGTCCAGATCCTCAGTGGCCAGGTGGATGTAGCCACCGGCCTCCTGAGCCCTCCCCTCGATGAGCTTCCAGATTACGTACTGCCACGTCCCCACCGGGCCACCTGGCAACGCAGGGTGCATGTTCAGCATAGTGTAGCGGTTGCACAGCTCGGCGTCCGTTATCAGTCCATACCCGGCCAGGACACAAAGGTCGGGCTCGTAATCCTCCAATCGTTTCATCACCTCACGGTCAAAGTCCAGGCGATGCCGCGAGAAAGACCCTCCGCCTCGCTCTCGACGGAAGCTTTGCGATGAGAAAGTGACTAGGGGAATGCCGTAGTCGTGGACCTGTCGGAAAAAGCGATCGCTTCCTTCGGTCTCCCCCGGCTCACGGTTGCTAAAGACGAACTGTATTTGTGCGGCAAGCTCCTCGTTCCAGATGGCACTTTGCACTCTTTGCAAAAGACCAAGGGAGCCTTCGCCGCTGCCAGTGGAAAGCCAGCCCATAGTCAGCATATTCTGTCCTCTTTTAGCCTTACTGCCACTAGCCCGCCAGCCCTTTCCTGATTTTGGTAACTGTGGTAAGAAAGTGAATCAGTGGGGTTATCTGACGGCGTACCAGGTTGCCTTGGATCAAGGCATGCCGTAAGCCCACAGACGTGCCATCGAAGTCCGGGATTTCGACGTAGGTGCGCCCCACTTCTACCGGAGTGTGGGAATCACTCACCGCAGAGATCAGTACGCCGTGCTCAAGGGCCAGATCCTCCGCTTTTCTATTATCTCTCCGGAAGGTGTTGCGAGCATTAAAGGCCTCGATGATATCCACGTAGGGCAGTATATCGTATAGTACCTGCCGATCGATGACCGACCTTCGGAAGTGGTCGAATGGGTGGGGTATGGATACCAACCCCCCTTGTTCCCTGATTCGCTGCACCGTCTCCAGGGATGAGAGTCCCCTGGGAACAGCCTCATTCAGAAAGAGCCCAATGATCTCGCCTCCTCGGCTCTTTATCTCTTCTCCCACGATAACCCTAAAAGATGCCAGACGCTGCACCTCCAGTGCCCCGGCGATGGTGTTATGATCAGTGATGGCAGCACAGTCCAGGCCGGTCTCCATGCA
>JASLXI010000052.1 GCA_030740415.1 Dehalococcoidia bacterium | reverse complement strand
CTCTTGCGGGTAGGTATGAAAGGCTGGTCCATGTCATGGATACCAGAAGGGCCCATGCAAACTGCATGCTTTGCATGGGCGCGTATTTGTTATAAGAGATGAGCTCGCTACTGGTGCTGACTGTGATGGTCCCAGTATCTGGAAGGTGTCAACAAAGCCCAACAGCCAGCCATTAACTTGAGTGCTGTTAGAGGATACAGGTCAAAGATTACCACCGCCATCCCAAAGCTCACGAGCATTACGGTACGGAACTTATAATAGGTATCCCCGTCCGTTATGAAAAACAACAGGCCGCTGGCCCCCATGATGAGCCAGAAGCCGATGGTATAGACTCAGTTGAAGAAGAGGACTACGCTCCTTGCGTCATCCATCAGCTGTGCCTGCAGGGACCGATCATGGAAGACACCCGGGGTTCGCTCCAGATTCACGATGTTCCATGCGTCCTTGAACCCCTTGGTAGAGAGGTCTGGGTGTACCAAGTTCTTGACGATGGTTTAGACGAAATAGGCGGCTATCACCAGGACGACTTCCCTGAGTATTTGGGAGGTGATAGCATGGCACGTGCCCTTGACATATCTTCTAGCTCCGGTTGGATGGTGTTTTCCAGATGAAGATCGATTGAGCGGCTAAAAAGCCAGGTCGTTAGTGGGTTCAGCTGTGGACTCTCATAACGCCATTCCTCACCGTATGGTTTTCTTACTCCATTCTCCAGCACTAAAAGCTTGGAAGGGTTACACTCCTATGTATTCATCACAACTGGTAGTACTAATTGGCCGCTGCGGCCCCCTAAAAGCAGCAAAACTTCACATCAGCTAGTCTGGTTTGATCAAGCTAAATGGTTGACCGTTAAAGAGTGGTGGCAGGTACAGCTAAAGCGTTCAGGAAGGAACGGCCCTTTTCCACTCGGCCCTCCCTTGTTCCAGCAGGTCGTTGCCGTAGATGTCGTTGACCACGATGACTGGAAAGTCCTCGACCTCCAGCCGACGGATTGCCTCGGTGCCCAAGTCTTCGTAGGCGACTATGTCCACCTTCTTTATGGACCCAGATAGGAGTGCACCGGAGCCGCCTATAGCCCCGAAGTACACGGCCTTGTGACTCACGAAGGCGTCTCTCACTTCCTTGCTCCTTCCTCCCTTGCCCACGATTGCCTTTGTGCCTAGGTCAAGCATTTTCGGAGTGAAGGGGTCCATGCGGTACGCCGTGGTAGGCCCGGCAGAGCCTATTATCTGGCCCGGGCGAGGTGGCGTTGGTCCAGTGTAATATATTATCTGTCCCTTCAGGTCTATGGGCGGTTCCTCGCCTTGCTTCACGGCCTCTAGTACACGGCGGTGGGCGGCGTCGCGTGCGGTGTAAATGACTCCGGTGAGTAGGACCTCATCGCCTACATTTAGGTCAGCCAGCGCCTCGTCCGTTAGGGGCGTTGTAATGTTCTTGATCATCTGTTTAGCCTCTCTCGCTTGGTATCCGGATAGTACTTTACAGTTCCGCTGTTTTAGAACGTGCGCTGTGGCATTGGAGATTGACCCCCACTGGGAGAGACGTGATGTGGGTGGGGTGGGTCTCTATGTTCACGGCCAGGGCAGTAGAGCGTCCTCCCCAAGCCTGAGGGCCTATGCCGCTGGCGTTGACCAACCCCAGGAGTTCCTCCTCCAGGTCTGCCACCTCCTGGTCGGGGTTGTGCTCACCTACCTTACGCAATAGAGATTTCTTGGCCATGTGCATGACGTGTTCAGCCGTGCCTCCTACTCCCACTCCGACGATGAGAGGTGGGCACGGATTTCCCCCAGATTCCTCTATAGTGCGCAGCGTGAAGTCGATGATACCCTTCTTACCATCACCAGGACGGAGGATAGACAGGCGACTCATATTCTCACAGCCACCACCCTTAGGTAGGATGGTTATCTTCAGGCCCTCTCCTGAGACGATATCCGTGTGCACTATGGGGGGGGTATTGTCTCCGGTGTTGATGCGGGAGGAGAAAGGTTGAGCGACCAGGGAATTGCGCAGGAAGCCTTCTTTGTAGCCCTGCCGTACTCCTTCTGCAAGGGCGCTCGGCAGATCCCCCCCGACTAGATGGACGTCCTGTCCCATCTCCAGGAATAGCACCGTAGTGCCCGTATCCTGGCACAGAGCAATCTGTTTCTCCTCTGCTATCTCGGAGTTCCGGAGTATCATATCCAGCACCTTCTGTGCCCTGGGTGCTTCCTCATCACGCCGGGCCTTCTTCAGGGCGTCCAGTACATCCTCTGGGAGGTAATAGTTGGCCTCCTGGGACAGACGTGCCACAGTTTCCGTTATAGCGGACACCTGGATATCTCTCATGTTACCTCCGAGGGCTGAAACAGTTCGAGCGTGCCCCTAGAGAGAGCACCATTCTCAGAAATTGTAGCGTACTCGCTGGCAATAGCTTGTATTCGGATGACCGCTAGGAACCAGTCCTGTTGGACATCACTTCAACCAACTCTTTGACCGCTCCCGCGGACTTGTCCAGCGCCGCTTTCTCCTCTGAGGAGAGCTGGACTTGGATTATCTCCTCGATGCCGTTGGCACCCAGCTTCACAGGCACACCCAGGAACAGACCGTCGACGCCGTACTCGCCCTGGAGGTAGGCTGCACATGGCAGGATGCGCTTCTTGTCCAGGATGATGGAGTCTACCATCTGGGCCACCGCGGCTGAAGGCGCGTAGTAGGCGCTGCCGGTCTTCAGAAGACCGACTATCTCCGCTCCACCATCTCTGGCACGTTGCACAATACCCTCCGCCACCTCTTTTTGTAGAAGCCTGGAAATCGGGATGCCTCCCACGTTGGTGGACTCTACCAGGGGGACCATGGTATCTCCGTGACCTCCCAGAACGTATGCTTGTACTTCCTCTACCGAGACCCCAAGCTCTTGGGCCAAAAAGGTTCGGAAACGAGCTGTGTCCAGAATGCCAGCCATACCTACTACCCGTTCCCTAGGGAAGTTGGTCACGTTGAGGGCTTGTTGTGCCATCGCGTCGAGAGGATTGGAGACCACTATGAGTATGCACTGCGGTGAGTACTTGGCGATCTGCTTGGCGACACCGCCAACGATGTCCATGTTGGTAAAGAGGAGGTCGTCGCGGCTCATGCCAGGCTTGCGGGCTATCCCGGCGGTAATTATTGCGACATCTGAGTCGACAGTATCCTCATAAGAGTTGGTGCCAGTGATCTGGGCGTCCGTTCCAAGCACAGGGCCTGATTCCAACATATCCAAGGCTTTTCCCTGGGACAGCCCTTCGACAATGTCCACCAGCACCACGTCTGCGTATCCTCGCTCAAATAAACGCTGCGCCACCGTGGCGCCCACGTTACCTGCTCCTACTACCGTTATCTTCTTGCGCATGGAAACCATCCTCCTGTAGTTCTATTGGACATCTTTGGTTATCGGGCACCCCGTCAGAAGTGTCATTCCGCGCATTAGCGGGGAATCTGGTGGTTGGGATGCCTCACCACCTTTGTCTAGTAGCTGGAGCGGATCACGCCTCGTCCGTAAATATCCCTGGACCATAGTCGATCTCGGCCCTAGCCTATTACAGCAAGCACGTCGTTCTTCTTGACCCACGTCCCCGGCGAGACCTTTAGTTCCTTTACCGTTCCCTCCACTGGAGATGGCAGGGAATTCTCCATTTTCATTGCTTCTAGGAAGAGCACTGGTGTCCCCTTCTTCACTTGCTGCCCTGCCTCCACGGCGTAGCGAAGTAGTATTCCTGGCATAGGAGCTACTATGGCTGTGCCATCCACCGACTCCTGAGGGACAGGAGCTGCAGGGGGCTGAAGAACAGATACTGGCGGATGAGGTACTGCAGCGGGTTGCACAGGCGTGGTTACCACTGGAGGAGTGGGGGCCGGAGGAGCGCTGTGTCCGGAGCCAGAGAGAGCAACCGTACCAACTCTTCCGTCGTCGCTCAGAGACTCCACTTGCACTTGATATTTCTCATTGCCCACGTAGACGTTGAAGGCTCTTCCGGATACCGGAGCAGATGGCTCCGCCAGGGGAGCCGCTTTCTGGGATCCTTTCTCCACCATAAGGCCTGACTTGGCCTTGGATATCAACTCTTCCTCAGTGCTTAGCTGTTCCTTTACCTGTTCCAGGGTTTTTGGTTTGAACTCATCTGGAATGGGTTCCAGGCCGTACTTCCACTTGAGAAAGCGCAGCCCTGTCACGGGGTAGAGAGCGTATGTGAGAACATCTCCTATGTCCTTCGCCAGGCCATCGGTGGCTTCTCTAGCCTTGTCTAGCTCCGGATCCAGGAAGCCGGCAGCCCTACCCGTTACTGGTTCCTGGCCTCTTTCATAGTCCTTTAGGACTTCCTTGGTCACTTCAGGATCAATGGGGGTTGGAGTGATGCCGTACAGGCCATAAACGTAGTCCTTCACCTGCGCAGAGACCATGCTGTATCGGCCAAAGAGGACATTCTGCACTGCCTGAGTGCCTATGATCTGGCTAGTAGGAGTGACTAGGGGCGGATTTCCTAGCTCTTTTCGTATGCGTGGCAGTTCCTCGTATACTTCCCCGAGGCGGTCCAGTGCGTCGGCTTCCTTGAGTTGGGAGATCAGGTTGCTGGCCATGCCCCCGGGAATCTGATGGCTCAGCACTGAGGTGTCTACCACCGACGCGCGGCTGGTATCGAAGTAACCCCGGATCATGGGTGATATGTATTCAAAATACTCGGAGAGCTTGAGCAGATGACCCAGGTCCAGTCCGGTGTCTCTTTCGGTGCCCTGGAGAGTGACCGTAAGGGGTTCAATGGCTGGCTGTGAGGTCCTCATAGAGTATGGGGATAGACACGTGTCAACTATGTCGAGGCCCGCCTCTGCCGCCTTTAGAACGGTCATGGAAGCCATGCCGCTCGTATAATGGGTGTGCAGCTGAATGGGGACACTGATATTTTCCTTGAGGGCCTTCACCAGGTCAAAAGCATCATACGGTGCGAGGAGGCCAGCCATGTCTTTGATACAGAGGGTGTCTGCTCCCATGTCCTGGAGGATCTTGGCTTTATTGACGAAGTAGTCCAAGTTGAAGACGGGCCCGCCCATGTGGGACTCTGTAACGGAGTAACAGATGCAGGCCTGGAAGTGCTTTCCCCTGTCCTTTATGGCCTTTACCGCCGTCTCGAAATTGCGTTCGTCGTTGACGGCATCGAAGACCCTGAACACGTCTATGCCCTCGTCTGCGGCGTGGTGGACAAACGCCGTTACCACGTCATCGGCATAGTTTCGGTATCCAACCAGGTTCTGCCCGCGTAGGAGCATTTGGAGGGGCGTGGTGGGCATAAGCCGCTTGAGGACACGCACTCGCTCCCACGGGTCCTCGGCCAGAAAGCGGGTAGCGACGTCAAACGTAGCGCCTCCCCATACCTCTGCAGACCAGAACCCTGCCCTGTCTATGTCTGCCGCAATGGGTTCCATTTCAGAGGTGCGCATCCGGGTAGCTGCGAGACTCTGATGTGCATCTCTTAGGGTCGTATCAGTGATTCTTAGAGGGTTCGTAGCCTTGCTAGATGTCATTGCCTCCCTTGCACACCAACAGAGATAACAGACCCATGGGCATCGAGACGGCCTCGACGCGGGTGGTCACTCATCGCTCGGTTCTCCCTGCGATAGAGAGTAAGGTCACAACCTGTTCGGACAGGCCCACATGGGACACCTACACCTGGCGACTTACCCCGTTCCTACAGAGGAATGCTCCCATGTTTCTTGGGTGGCAGTATTTCCCGCTTATTCTGGAGCATGGCCAATGCGCCAATAATCCTCGGGCGGGTCTCAGCAGGGTCTATGACATCGTCTATGTAGCCCCTGCTTGCGGCCACATACGGGTTGGCGAAGCGGTCATGGTATTCCTCGCTCAGCTTCTCCCGGGTCTGGTCTTGGTTCTCTGCCTGCTTGATCTCTTCTCGGTAGATGACGTTAACCGCCGCCTCTGGTCCCATAACGGCTATCTCTGCCGAGGGCCACGCGAAATTGATGTCTCCCCTAAGGTGCTTGCTGCTCATGACTATGTATGCCCCGCCGTACGCCTTGCGGATCAAGACGCTCACCTTGGGAACTGTGGCCTCCGCATAAGCGTAGAGCAATTTTGCTCCGTGGCGGATGATGCCCCGATATTCCTGGTCTGAGCCCGGGAGGAAACCCGGCACGTCTACCAGGGTTACAAGTGGTATGTTAAAGGCGTCGCAGAAACGGACGAAACGAGCCGCCTTGGTGGAAGACTCAATGTCGAGGACTCCTGCCAGATATGCGGGCTGCTGCGCAACGATCCCCACGGTCCTGCCGTCCATCCTGGCGTACCCGATGATCATGTTTTGTGCGTAGCCCTCCTGCACCTCCATGAAATCCCCCGTGTCTACAATGCGTTGGATGATGTCCTTCATATCGTAGGACCTGGATGAGTCCTCCGGCACAATCTCTCTAAGCTCAGGGTCGACCCTCCCCGCGTCGTCCGAAGACTGGAAGAAGGGGGAGTCTTCACCGTTGTTCTGGGGCAAGAAGGCCAGCAATCGTCGGACCTGCTGTAGGCACTCTTCCTCACCCTCGCTGGCGAAATGGGCCACACCTGTCTTGG
>JASLXI010000051.1 GCA_030740415.1 Dehalococcoidia bacterium | reverse complement strand
AAGCCGTGGTACGGAGGCCAGCAGGCCGATGGTGTAGGGGTGCTTTGGGCTTCCATAGATGTCCTTGGCAGTGCCTCTCTCAATAATCTTTCCAGCGTACATTACGTTAACCCGGTCGGCATACCGGGCCACCACACCCAGGTTATGAGTGATAATCAGCACTGAGGTTCCAAGCTCTCTGCCCAGTCTTTGGACTAACTCCAAGATCTGCGCTTGAATGGTTACATCCAGGGCTGTAGTAGGCTCATCTGCTATCAGCATCTTGGGATTGCAACTGAGGGCCATGGCTATCATCACCCTTTGTCGCATTCCACCGCTGAACTGGTGGGGATAGTCCTTCAATCGTCCTGACCCGTCCGGAATACCAACCATCTCCAGCAACTCGCCGGACCGATCGGTTGCCGCCTGCTTGTTCATGTTCAGATGGAGCATCAGAGCTTCTGTGAGCTGACGTCCAACAGTTAGCACGGGGTTAAGCGAGGTCATGGGCTCCTGGAAGATCATGGACATATCTTTGCCCCGGATGCCACGCATCTCCCTGTCTTGCAAGGACAACAAATCTCGACCTTGGAACAAAACCTCTCCGGCAACGTTTTTACCGGGGTTCTGAATGAGCCGCATCAAAGATAGTGCGCTGACACTCTTGCCGCAACCGCTTTCACCGACCAAACCCAGGATTTCTCCCTCCTCCAGGTCATAGCTGATGTCATCTACTGCTTTGACAACCCCCTCAGGCGTGAAAAAGTAGGTTGCGAGGTTCTTAACCTCTAAAAGTGTGGCCACTTTCCCCTCCCTCCTTAAGCCGTGGACTTATCCAGGTGATCTGATGTCCGCTCTATGGCGACTACATGATGAGGTAGAACCGAGCTTCGCTTCCGAGTTCAACCTCTCACTCCTGGGGAAGAGGAGACTCGAACTCCTACGCCTCGCGGCACATGATCCTAAATCATGCTCGTCTGCCAATTCCGACACTTCCCCACCATTTCTTCGTGACCCGCACAGGACTCGAACCTGTAACCCGCTGATTAAGAGTCAGCTGCTCTACCACTTGAGCTAGCGGGCCCTGTGCCTTCTTGGTGGTACGCTCGAAAACCACAGCGAAACTAACACGGAATACAATCTGTGTCAAGTGTTTTCAACAACCGCAAATTGTATCTTCGACAGCTACGATTTCGGCAATTCGCCACGATTTTGTGCGTTAGTTCCTCTGTAGGGTGAGGCACGGGTTAGTATCACCACTCGGAGGCCATCTTTCCAGCTTTGGCCCAGTTCTCCTTGGCTACGTCTTGGAAAATTACGACGGTCTCATCGGGTGTAGTACGCGCGATGTTTACTACTGCATCTGTGATGGCTTGAGCGAGCTCAGCCTTTTGTTCTTGGGTCCTTCCCGTCCACAACTCTACCTTAACTATGGGCATGCTAAACCTCCTTCTGATGATCGGCGCGTTGGATGGTTATCCCAGTATAAACGGTCTTTCCCTTTTACCATAGGTTACCGCTCGCACCGTAAATGCCCAGCTTGCTCCAACATATGGCATGCGCAATATAGAACAATTCCCTTGTGGCCCAGATTTGGTGAAGATATAATGCAGACTGTGAAGGTACGAGAAATAGGGGAGTTCGGTCTCATCCAGTCGCTCCGGGAGTTGGTTTGTCAGTCAAAGCAACAATCGGAGACGGCATTTCCTCTGCTGCTGGGCATCGGCGATGACGCGGCCGCCTGGCGCACTATAGAGGGAACGGAGTTGGCGACCACGGACACCCTGGTGGATGGAATCCATTTTCGCCACGACCTCATATCATGGGAAGACCTAGGGTGGAAAGCCCTGGTCGTCAACTTGAGCGACATCGCGGCCATGGGAGGTTCACCCCTCTACGCTCTGGTGACCCTTGGACTTCAGCCCGAAACCGCAGTCGAGGACATCCATGCGCTATATCGTGGCATGCTCTCTGCCTGCCAGGAATACCGATGTCAGATCGTCGGTGGAGACATGGTGCAATCGCCTGTCACATTCATCACCGTTGCCATGACAGGGGTTGCAGTGGGGCGGGTCCTAACTCGTCAGGAAGCTGAACCTGGCGACGTGGTCGCCGTCACCGGCCCCCTGGGCTGTGCTGCGGGCGGACTTCAATTTCTCTTGCAGGGTGCCGAACAGCACGGAGCGCAAGGTAACCATTTGCTCCAGGCCCACAACCGCCCCATTCCCAGGGTCCAGGCAGGCCAGGTGTTGGTTCAGGGTGGTGTAAAGGCCGCGATGGACATCAGTGACGGCCTGATGGCTGATCTCGCCAAGATGTGCAACAGCAGTGGGGTTGGTGCCATCATCCATGCCGGCCAGGTGCCCGTAGACTCATTTCTCAAGGACACCTTTCCTCGGCACTGTCTCCAGCTTGCACTCAACGGTGGAGAGGACTACGAGCTTCTGTTCACGGGCAAGGAAGAGGTCGTCTCCGAGGTACTAACACGGCTCAGTCCATGTGCCGCCGCCCTTGGCCGCATAGTGGCCGATAACCCCGGCAAGGTCCAAGTACTGGATGAAGGGGGAGTGGAGGTACACTTAGATCGACGTGGCTGGGATCATTTCAGGTAAATGCCACCTCTAGTCCTGAGAAGCCACTCTCCTGGTGAGACTAGGCGCATCGGCGCCTTGTTGGGCCGTCATGTCGAGCCTGGCGATATCCTGCTTCTGTGCGGCGATCTAGGCGCGGGTAAGACCTGTTTCGCCCAGGGAATAGCAAGAGGGTTGGGGATTCAGGGGTACGTGAGGAGTCCAACCTTTGTCCTAGTCTCCATTCATCAGGGTCGGCTTCCCTTATATCACATCGACATCTATCGGCTCGACCATGTTGCCGAAATCGTTGACCTGGGGCTCGATGAGTACCTGGCAGGCGATGGGGTATCCGTGATAGAGTGGGCCGACAAGGCCATTGAAACGTTTCCTCAGGCCTTCCTACGGATAATCCTGGACTACGAGGGCGAAAACGAGCGCCTCTTGCGTCTGGAGCCCCAGGGTGAACGCTACGAGAGGCTGGTGTCGCTGGTGCAGGGCGGGTTGGGCAAGCGTAGCCCTTCTAGAAAAAGAGGGTAGTGGGTGATGATGAAGTGGGAGTGCAGAGGGGTGAAGCCCTGGAGTCTGTCCTGAGCGAAGCCGAAGGGGCACGCCCTGCCCTGTTAAGAAAAACATGGAACTATCCATAGACACCTCCACCAGATACGCAAGCGTGTGCCTGTCCCGGGAGGGAGCGGTAATCACGGAGTACTCCTGGTTCTCACGGCAGAACCATTCTGTGGAGCTTCTCCCTGCCGTAGAGTATATATTGAAAACGGCTGACGTAGGTGTCCGAGACTTGGAGTGCATCGTCATAGCTATTGGTCCGGGGGGGTTCAGCGCCCTCAGAGTGGGTCTGAGCACCGCCAAAGGCCTTGGACTCTCCCTTGGCATCCCCCTGGTAGCCTTAAATACCTTGGATATCGAGGCCTATCCTTATAGAGACCAGGGACTGAATGTCTGCTCCCTTTTAGACATAGGTCGTGGCGAGGTAGCGATGGCCATGTACGCCCTGGTGCAAGGCCAGTGGAACAAGCTTGGCCAAGAGTGGACAATGACTCTGGAGGAACTGTGCACTGTGGTTCAGCAACACACCCTCTTTTGTGGTGAGGGTATTTCTCTCCATGCCCAGACACTGCAAGAGAGTCTGGGTGAAAAAGCCGTGATGGCGCAAGAATCGCTGCCCACCCGATGGCCTGGCACTCTTGCGCAAATGGGGTATCAGCGCTTTCGACAGGGCGAGCAAGACGATATCTACAGCTTGGAGCCCCTGTATCTCCGTCGTCCCTCTATAACAGCGCCACGCCCTCCTAAATAGTATTGGTGATGGAGAAAGAAAATCAATCCGAAAAATAGTCTGAAAAAGAGGAGAAACCATTGAGCATAGAAAGAACCCTCGTCTTGGTGAAGCCCGATGGTGTGCAACGCGGACTCAGTGGCACCATTATCTCGAGACTGGAGGCCCGTGGCCTCCGAATAGCGGCTATGAAAATGCTCCACGTCTCTAGGGATATGGCCATGAAACATTATGGCGTCCATGAAGGCAAGCCCTTCTTCGATGGGTTGGTGGACTTCATCACATCGGGCCCTGTGGTCGCGATGGTGCTGGAGGGGCGCAGTGCGGTGGAAATGGTGCGCAATACTATGGGTGTCACCGACCCCCTCAAGGCCCAACCTGGGACCGTGCGTGGCGACTTGGGGGTGGATATCGGGCGGAACCTCGTCCATGGTTCTGACTCCACAGAGACCGCAGCTCAGGAAATAAGCTTCTTCTTCTCGCCCAACGAGATTCTGAGCTACGAGCGGGACGTGGATCGTTGGATCACTGGACCCTGAACATGACGGGTGCCTGAGACCAGAGTTGTTCTAGGTGGTAGTACTCTCTCTCCTCCGGAGCGAACACATGGATTACCATATCGCCGTAGTCCATTAGTACCCATCCGCCATCGGGGGTGCCTTCCTTATGGTGTAGGGTCATCCCCGCGTTTTCTAGGGCCTGATCTATGTCTTCCAGCAGTGCCTGCATCTGGCGGCGACTCTCCGCGGTGAGGATAACGAAGTAATTGGTGAAGCCAAAGGGCCCCCGCATGTCCAGCATCACGATGTTCGTGGCCTGCATCTCGGAGGCCACATCCACCGCCAGACGGGCTGCCTCGGCTGCTGCGAGTTGAGTCTTCTCTGTCATCCATGTTAAGTTTACTTTGTTACTAGGAAGGGGTCAACGATACCTCATCTACTGGCTTGACTGCCCTCGGTCGTATCGTTATCCTCGAATGTATATTTTTGGGAGGTTTTTCTAAAAAGTGAGGAAGGGCAAGGTCGCAGTGGCTATGAGCGGAGGCGTGGACTCCTCGGTAGCGGCCTACCTACTGAAGGCAGAGGGCTATGATGTGGTGGGCGTGACTATGAAGCTGTGGAATGACGATCAGCCTGATACGCTGCGCCATTCCAGGAGTTGCTGCACCATTGAAGACGTGGAGGATGCCCGCCGGGTGTGCCAGATCATTGGCGCTCCACACTATGTTATGAACTTCCAGCAGGAGTTCCAGGCCCACGTCATCGATTACTTCGTCAGCGAGTACCAGTTGGGCCGGACGCCCCATCCATGTCTGGCCTGCAACGACAAGATCAAGTTTGATTTCCTCATGAACAAGGCCCACGCGCTGGACATCGACTACGTTGCTACGGGGCACTATGCCCGCCTGGACTCCTCCAACGGCCATTCGCGGCTCCTCAAGGGAATCGACTCCCTGAAGGACCAGTCCTACGTCCTATTCAACCTGCGACCCCACCAGGTGCGGCACCTCCTCCTGCCGGTGGGTATGTATACCAAGGTGGAGATACGGGACATTGCCCGGGAAGCCGGCCTACCTGTGGCCGACAAGCCCGATAGCCAGGAGATATGTTTCATCCCCACCAACGACTACCGTGCCTTCATTGCCGAAAGGTTTGCGTCGATGCCTGGGGAGATTGCGGATACCGACGGCAACGTCCTGGGGCAGCACCAGGGAATCGAGCAATTTACCGTTGGCCAGCGTCGTGGTCTTGGCATCTTTTCGAAGGAGCCGATGTTTGTGCTGTCTTTGGACAGGGAGAGCAACCGCGTGGTGGTGGGACCTGTGGAGGAGCTGCTGCAGAGCACCTTGTGGGCCAGCGGCGTCAACTACCTGTCCGGTGTCTCTCCGGAATGCCCTGTGGAAGTGGAGGCTAAGATACGCTACAAGTCATCCTTGGCCTGGGCCACCCTGATACCCCACGATGACTGGGTGGCAGTACGCTTCCAGGAGCCTCAGCGGGCTATCACCCCCGGCCAGGCCGTCGTCTTCTACCAGGGTGACGAGGTCCTTGGCGGCGGATTCATAGAGGGTGCGGTGAAGCACCCCTTGCCAGCGCGCACCCCATAAGCTACTATCCATCCGTGACTACTCAAGAAAACGCCCCGCGAGTCGGTTCCCAGGAGCAGTTTGGGCGCCAGGCCCGCTTCTATGCCCAGAGCCTGACTCATAGCTCAGGTGAAAGCCTTCAGGTGGTCCAGGACTGGGTGGGCAGAGGTCGGTACAAGAGAGCCGTGGATATTGGTACAGGCACTGGGTTCACTGCCTTCGCGATAGCGCCATACACCGATGACGTCGTGGCTGCCGACATCACTCCGGCCATGCTCGCCGAGACCCGTTCCTTGGCAGGACAGCGCGGCATTACAAACCTGGGCTACACCCTGGCCGCTGCAGAGGACCTTCCCTTCGCCGACGGTTCCCTGGACCTGCTCACATGCCGCATAGCGGCCCACCATTTTCTTGACCTGGGCAAGGCCGTCGCAGAGTGGCGCCGTGTTCTGGCGCCGGGAGCCGTGTTGATTATGGCGGACACGACGTCTCCGGAGGACGCTTCAACCGCCCTCTGGATGAACGATGTCGAGGAGCGGCGGGACCCCAGCCACGTCCATAACTTGTCGCCGTCCGAGTGGCTGGCGTTTCTGGATGCCAACGGCTTCCAGGCTACCGATAGCACCCTCACTTCGGTTCCCCACGACTTCGACGACTGGGTGCGCCGCTCAGGCACTCCGGAGCCGG
>JASLXI010000050.1 GCA_030740415.1 Dehalococcoidia bacterium | reverse complement strand
GACACATGTCTGTGTTTCCTACCGAGGTCAGCCAGTACTTGGTTGACTTTTCGGCTAGATATTCCTCCGATCAGGTGTTGTCGTATCTCGACCGCGCTGCTGCGTTGAAGGTGCTAGTGGTGGCCCGTTTGCCGTTTAACGTTCCCACAGACCCTGTGTTCGCCGCCCGGTCGCAGCAATTCGAGGACCCCTTCAACCAGTACGCGGTGCCCCAGTCGGTGTTGCGGTTTAGGCAGGGGTTTGGCCGTCTCATACGTGGCGAGGAGGACAGAGGTGTGGTGGTCGTGCTCGACCCGCGCATCCTATCCCGGTCCTACGGCCCCGTTTTCCTGGAATCTCTACCAAATTGCACGGTGGTAAAGGGCTCCCTTCGAGAACTGTCACAGGCCGTAAAGCAATGGATAGCAAAGTCGCCCTGAGTCTCGATATAGGTCAGCCGTTGGACCTGGCTAGCACTCTGGAGAGCGGCCAGACCTTCCGGTGGCAACGCCGGGGCGAATGGTACTATGGCGTCCTCCACAACGACCTGCTGGCGTTAAGGCAGAACGGCCCACGGCTGGAGGTCCGCAACTGGTCGTCCTCGCCGGAGCAGATAGAGGCCGCGCTGCGAGACTACCTACACCTGGACGACGACCTGGAGACCATCTACTCCTACATAGACACCGACTCCCGAATGCACGAGGCCATTTCCGCATACCGGGGCCTGCGGATTCTGCGCCAGGATCCGTGGGAATGCCTCGTATCCTTCATATGCTCCGCCAATTCCAACATACCCCGCATCTCGGCGAGCATGGTTAACATAGCCGAAAACTACGGGCGACCATTGAGGCTGGACGACTACACAAACTATTCCTTCCCGACTCCCAAGAGGTTGGCCGAGGTGGGCGAAGAAGCCCTGACAGGGCTGAAGCTGGGGTTTAGAGCCAAATACGTGGCCAGAGCCGCAGAGAAAATGGCCCAGGGAGTGGTGAACCTGGAATCCCTGCGTCGTATCCCATACCAGGAAGCCAAGGATGTGCTCACCTCTCTGGCCGGTGTGGGAGACAAGGTGGCCGACTGCGTTCTCCTCTTCTCGTTGGACAAGATGGATGCCTGTCCCATAGACCGATGGGTACGCCGTGCTATGGAGGACTGGTATCTGAATGGAGCAAAGCTAAACTACAAAGATATCCGCACCTGGGCTCTGGAGAAGTGGGGCGGGTATGCCGGCTACGCCCAGCAGTACCTGTTTCATCAGAGGCGCCTGCTAGGACAGGGCAATGCCCTCCACCCAAGAAAGGGACATGTACTGGAGCCAGGTTTGAAGACCGTCCCTGCGGCAATCCAGTGAAACTTCTGCGGAAACTGCGCATCTAAGCATTCGGGAAATATTCGCAGATGTTAGTTGACCGTAGGAGGGAACGAAGGACTTTAGCGCTGAACCGGCAATCGGAGCGGGACTGGTGGCTACCGCGGCAATGGCCGTGGCACTTTATTTGATAGTTCCTAATGAGTTGGTTATGTAGGCTCACGACTAATAGATACTGTTCCTCATGCAGAATTCGAACTCAGCACGTAGTATTCTAGATCACTCTACTCTCGCTCTACATTCACGATCAAGGGCTAGCCTGAACCCGCCAGAGGACCAGCAGGTTCAGGGCAAACGGACATTCTGTGAAGCCAGCCTGCTTTTCACCAGCGCCACCTCCTCGGCGCGGCTAGTTACAGCCCCGTCTAGCCGTGCCGACCTCAGTCTCACCAGCATCTCTCCGACGGCCATGCCCTGGAGCACTCCCAGATCGATGAGGTCTCTCCCCCCCAGGGAAGGCCTGGCATAGCGCAATTTTTCCAAGAATAAGATGAGGTTTTGACGAGCCTCTTCGCTTGAGATGGCCAGGGCACATGCCTGAACTGCCGCAGGAGTGAAGGGAGCCAGGGCTTCGTATAGCTGGGCTGGCGATAATGTCGCAAATGTGGCATCGGAGAACCGGGACAGCTTGCTTTTGAGATTAATAGTGTCCCGGACTACGGTGGCCCAACGATGGGGCATGCGAAGTCGCCCGATAAATCTTTCTCCCTCCGAAGGATTAAGGAGGTAGGATAAAAGACCCACGTAGACCTGTTCGTCCAGATTTCTTTGCCCTGTCCTCTCGATTGCCGATCGTACGGTATCCCCTGAGCCAGCCAACGGTTGATAAATGGCAGCCATAACCCCCAACTGGTCGGCCCTCGCTAGGATTTCCACACTATGCTCCTCTTTAAACCACAGATGGAGCTCCCTACGTAACCTGTCCTCGCCTATGGCGTCCAGCATAGGTAGGTCCCGGCGCAGCAAGGCCTCGGTATCATCGTCCAGCCAAAATCTCAGCCGCTGCTCGTACCGGACGGCCCTCATGATGCGAGTGGCATCGTCTGTAAAGCTTTTGTCGTGGAGCACTCGGATGAGGCCGCGTTGAAGGTCGGCATAGCCGTCGAAGGGGTCCAGCAGCTGCTCCCCTGCTCCCAGGTGAAGGGGCAATGCCATGGCATTTATTGAAAAATCTCGACGTACCAGGTCCTCCTCTATGGTGCCGTGAGCTATTTGGGGCAGTGCTCCAGGCCGGCTATAGTGCTCATTTCGGGCGGTTATCAGATCCAGGAATACGCCATCCACTTTGACCTTAGCCGTGGAAAACTGGGAGCGTGATACCACCTGCCCCGAAAGGCCTTTGGCAATAATGGAAGCCAGGGTTTCGGCATCGCCCTCCACCACCAGGTCTAGGTCCTCCGTGGGTCGGCCCAGCAGCAGGTCTCGTATCGCTCCACCGACCAGGTATAAGGGCAGGGCCTCTTCCCGGGCGATCTGCCCCGCCGTTCTTACAAGGGCCAATCTCTCAGCTGGGAGACCTGCCTCCAGTAGCTGCAAAAAATCCATGAATCCTTCCCGATGGCAACTGGTGTGATTATAGCATGTGGTATTCAGCATTTACTGCTATCAAATGTCCTTTACAAGCTCTTGGAAGAGTCTGTTAGAATAGGCAAAATTCGCTATCCGCATAGTTGGGGCAAACCTCTTGACGGGTTATCCCGATTATTCGATAAGGAAATAGAGCCTTGGGAACAAAAGTAGTAGTAACCGGCATAGGAGTAGTCAGTCCCCTGGGCCTCAGCACGGATACTACCTGGGAGTCCCTTCTGGCAGGGAAATCTGGCGTGGACTACATCAGCAGCTTCGATCCGGAGCCGTTTGAGACCCAGATAGCCGCGGAGGTCAAGGACTTTGAGCCAACGGACTTTCTGGAGCGCAAGGAAGCCCTGAGAATGGACCGTTTTGTACAGTTCGCCGCGGTAGCCTCCCAGGAAGCGGTAGCCAAGGCGGGGCTTGATCTGGGCAAGGAGAAGCCAGAGAGGATATCCGTGATGATAGGCAGCGGCATCGGCGGAATCCTTACTCTTTCGAAGGAACTTCAGGTCATGCTGGAGCGGGGCCCATCCAAGGTGAATCCCTTCCTAGTTCCCATGATGCTTGGCGATATGGCGTCTGGAAGGGTGTCCATTATGATGGGAGCCAAGGGCCCGAACTTCAGCGCCATTTCATCCTGCGCCACTGGTGCCGACACCATTGCAGAGGCCTCGGAGTTCATACGGAGTGGCCAAATCGACGTAGCCATAACCGGCGGCAGCGAAGCTCCCATTTGCCCTATTGGAATCGCGGGATTCAACGCCTGCAACGCCCTTTCCCGCAGCAACCAGGAGCCTCAGAAGGCGTCTCGACCTTTCGATGCCAAGCGAGACGGCTTTGTCATAGGCGAGGGAGGAGGCATCCTTGTCCTGGAGAGCCTGGAGCACGCCCTGGCAAGGGGCGCCGAGCCCCTGGCGGAATTAGCAGGACACGGTGCCACCGCCGACGCTCACCATATAACCCAGCCTTCACCCGGAGGAGAGGGAGGAGCCAGGGCCATGAGCATCGCCCTTAAGCGGGCGGGCCTCACGCCAAAGGCCGTCGATTACATCAACGCCCACGGTACCTCGACCCCCATGAACGACAAGTACGAGACCATGGCCATCAAGGCCGTGTTCGGCCCAGAGGCCTATACCACTCCCATCAGCTCAACCAAGTCCATGACGGGGCATCTGCTGGGAGCAGGCGGCGCCCTGGAAGCAGCTATCTGCGTCCTTGCCATCTCCCGAGGCGCGATACCACCCACCATCAACCTGGACAACCCAGATCCTGAGTGTGACCTAGACTATATCTCCGATGCTGCTCGAACGGGTGTAGTAAACGCAGTCCTCTCCAACTCCCTGGGCTTTGGGGGCCACAACACCTGCCTTGCGTTCAGGAGCTTCTCCGAAAGCTAGCGCTCGGACACAAACAAGCAGACAGATGCGGCTCTAGGCAGAGATGCAAGTTTGAACGTGACCAAAATGTGCACCCACTGCGGCTCTGCCCTTGAGGAACGAAGGTACATTGTAGACGAGGCCGACCTCAGCGAAGTACAGAGGATGCACGTAGGCTGCAGAAAGTGTGGAACACCGACCTGCCTCAACTGTGCCTTTACCGCGGCATCCCAGCTTGGGATAAAGAAGAATTGTATCTGCCCAAAATGCAGCGCAGAACTGGGGCTGGACGGATATGTGGATGAGTTGGGCGAGGATTACTATGGATGGGGCTACTGAACTTTTTTCCATTTAACCCCACAATAGGCAGACACGGGCAACCACACAAGACCCATAGGAAGAATACGATAAGGCGATGCTTTGTTAAGCCGTAAGATATGGCACGTCACACCACGAATTTCCTCGGAGGCTGGCTGGAAACTAGCCCCCTTCTCTCCCCTGACTGCCCAGCTTCTTCACAACCGCGGTATCACAGACCTACGCTCCGCAGAAGCTTTCCTTGCATGCGACGAGAGCTTGCTGGAGAACCCTCTCCTGCTCCCCGACATGGGTAACGCTATATCTCGCTTACAGAGGGCCTTGACAGACGGGGAAACCATAGGCATCTTTGGGGATTTCGATGCCGACGGTGTCACGGGTACGGCGCTGTTAGCCGAAGGGCTGGAAAACCTGGGGGGTAATGTCATCCCCTACTTGCCGCACCGAGTGAAGGAGGGGCACGGCCTAAACTCCCAGGCCGTCAACGCGCTGCGTGAACAGGGGGTTACCCTCATTGTCACCGTTGACTGCGGGATCGCTTCCCCCGCAGAGGTAGCGGAGGCCGCTTCCCTGGGCATGGACACCATCATAACCGACCACCATACCCCACTCCCTGAGGTTCCTGCCGCCCTGGCTATCGTAAATCCCAAGCTGGCGGGGTCGTTCTACCCGTTTCCCAACTTGGCAGGAGTGGGCCTGGCCTTCAAGCTGGTTCAGGGCCTTTCTCAACATATGGGCTACAGGTGGGACGAAGGATTGCTCCAGCTGGCAGCGCTGGGCACGGTCACTGACGTGACACCCTTGTTAGGCGAGAACAGGTACATTGTGGCCGCAGGCCTGCGTTCCATGAATGCAGAGCCAAGGCCAGGACTGAAGGAACTCCTTCGTCTGGGCGGGCAGGCAGGTGCGACGCTGGATACGGAGTCCATATCCTTCGTTTTAGGACCGCGCCTCAACGCCCCGGGCAGGCTGGAGCACGCTATTAGTAGCTACAATCTCCTCCGCGCATCATCGCAGGAGGAAGCACACCCCCTAGCCAAAGAGCTGGAGCGTCTGAACCGAGAGCGACGCGATCTCACCGGCAAAGCGCTCGATGACGCCACTACACAGATGGACCACGCAGCAGAAAACCAGTACCATTCTTCTGAGCACCTGCTGTTGCTATGGAGCGAGGAGTTCACTTCGGGAATAGTGGGTCTGCTGGCCAGCAGACTGGTGGATGAGTACTACCGGCCGGCGGTCATGGTGGCCCTGGACGGAGATCTGGGCCGGGGCAGCGCCCGGAGTATTCCGGAGTTCAACCTAGTGTCGGCCCTAGAGGAGTGCCGAGACCTATTCATCCGGTTTGGGGGGCATCCAAGAGCAGCCGGTTTCGTAATACCCAGAGAGAATCTCCCTGATTTGCGGGAGCGTCTAACGACCATAGCCCAACGAGAGTTGGGCCACCTCTCCCTACAGCCTACGGTCAACGTTGATGCCCATGTCCGCCTAACCTCTCTCACCGGAGAAAACTTCCAGTTCCTTCAGGATCTTGCCCCGTACGGAGAAGGAAACCCCGCGCCAGTCTTCATCACAAAGCAGGTGCAGGTCATGGAAGCCACGCGTTTGGGGGCGCAGGGCCAGCATCTGAGGCTCAGACTGAAGCACGGCGGAGCATTGTGGGATGCCACGGCCTTTGGTCAGAGCGAGGCATGGCAAGAGGGGATGGAGTTCTTGGATGTGGTTTACAGTGTTGGGCTGAACAAGAGGAACGGACGAGAGACCATGCGCATGGTAATCCACGATTTTCGGCAAGCGGGGTGGCCGACAAGGGTGTGATTGGAGAGTGCTAGCGCGGCTATCGCTTCCGACCTTGGCGGACATCCACGGCCAGGCCGATTTCCTCACCTCTGGACACCAAGCGCCCACGATAAACCAGCAGAGGGACCACCACCAGGACCACAAGGATGGCGATCACATGTGCCTCCTGTAAGCCTGCGAACCAGACCTTGTCCTCCCTCAGAAAGGTGATGA
>JASLXI010000004.1 GCA_030740415.1 Dehalococcoidia bacterium | reverse complement strand
AGAATACGCGGGGAGCGCCTCTCCCGAGATAGTGGCTGCCCTTGAGCAACACATAGGGGTTGTCTCCGCTGAGAACTCGATCAAGTCCACCTCATGGGCTAAAGCCCTGGAGCAGGGCGTTGGAAAATTCATACACCCGGCCTCGCCTTACCTGAGCCACGTGGCTCGGATGGTGGATATGCAGGCGATCAAGGATGCCGGGCTTCGGGTGGTGGTCGACCCCATGTACGGGGCTGGGATAGGATACCTTCCATCTCTACTGAGAGGCGGCAGTATCGATGTCCAGGAAATACACGGCGAAAGGAACCCTATCTTTCCGGGCATGAGTCAGCCTGAGCCGGTCGCTCATAATCTGGTGGACCTGTCCAAGGCAGTCCTTGAGCAGAACGCCGACGTGGGGCTAGCCTTGGATGCCGATGCAGACCGTTTTGGCCTGGTGGACGAAAAGGGCAACTTCATCACACCACTTCAGGTTTTTGCCCTTCTAGCCCTATACCTGCTAGAAACAAAAGGGGAGCGGGGTGCGCTGGTCAAGTCTCTCACGGCCACTAGCATGGTCTTTCGGCTGGGGGAGCTTTTCGACGTTCCGGTCCACGAGACTCCCGTAGGCTTCAAATACGTGGGCTCAACCATGATGGGAGAAAATGCTCTTATAGGCGGCGAAGAGAGTGGCGGGTTCGGCTTTCGGGGCCATATCCCAGAGCGGGATGGTGTCCTCAGTGGCCTCTTTCTACTGGACATGATCGTCCAGACTGGCAAGAAGCCATCGGAGCTTGTCGAATACCTATACAGCCGTGTTGGCCCTCACCATTATCGCAGGGATGATGTCACCTTTGACCCCGAAAAGCGGGATGTAATGGAGAGACATCTCCTGGAGGCGAAGCCCGGTGCTATCGGCGGCACAAAGGTAGCTCGCCAGGATAACGTGGATGGGACTCGATTCATCTTAGAGGATGGATCGTGGGCTATCGTCCGCTTCTCCGGAACAGAACCCCTCCTGCGCGTTTATGCCGAGGCAGAAAGTCCAGATAGGGTGGACATCCTTATAGACGAAGCCCGAAACCTGGTGGGAGTCTGATGGTCAACCACGCCGGGTCTTTCCTGGACAATATTGAAACACATGAAAGCCTGGACATCACAGGAATCCGGGAGCGCATAGAGGATCTTCCCCATCAATGCCTTCGTGCCTGGGAACAGGGGTTGAAATTCAGCCTGCCCAACGACTACCGAAATGTGCGGAACGTGGTGGTAACCGGTGTGGGAGGCTCGGCTATTGGAGGCGAACTGTTGGGAGACTTGGTTTTCGGAGACGGGTCGCCCCTGGTGACCGTGTGTAGGGACTACCACCTACCGCCTTACGTGGGCCCAGACTCACTGGTCATCGCCTCTAGTCACTCTGGCAACACCGAGGAGACCCTTGCCGCATTCAATGATGCTATCCAACGAAAGGCAAAGGTAGTCGCAGTAACGACTGGAGGTGAGTTGCTTGAAATGGCCCACCGAGAGGGCGTACCAGCATTCCAGTTTGACTACGTAGGAGAGCCAAGGTCGGCCCTGGGATATAGCTTCTTGATCCCTCTGGCCATTCTGCAAACCCTTCAGCTCGTTGGCTCCAGCGATGAGGCTGCCTTGGAGGCCGCGGAGGTCTTGGTCTCTCTCAGTCATCGGCTTGAGCCACAGGTACCAACGCAGGATAATCCTGCCAAAGAGCTGGCTATGTCACTCCAAGGAAAGCTCATAGTGGTCTACGGAGGCGGAATGCTCTGTGGGGTAGCTCGTCGATGGAAGACTCAGTTCAACGAGAACTCCAAGGCCTGGGCTTTTGTGGAGCTACTCCCGGAGGCGGGCCATAACGCCATCGCGGGACTTCAATGGCCAAAGCCAGTGGGCAAGATGGCGTGCGGAGTGCTATTGAATGCCTGGAGTCTCCATCCCCGAATCAAGCTGAGATACCAGGTAATCGAGGAGCTTCTAGGCAAGGCTGGTGTTGAATGCCGTACGGTGGATGGAGTGGGGAAGAGTGCCCTAGCCCAGATGCTCAGCGCTATTCTCTTTGGAGACTACACTAGCTATTATCTGGCTTTGCTGAACGGAGAGGACCCTTCGCCGGTGCCACCGTTGGACTACCTCAAAAGCAGATTGAGGGACTTGCGCTAGAGCAACCTGCAGTATCCAGGGCGAGTTCTGCCTTGGAGAAAACTCATCCCTGCCCTACAATAGACTCAGAGGGGTACCATGTTTGAAACCCTTTCCGAAAAGCTCAACGCTGTCTTCAGCCGTCTCTCTAGCAAAGGCCGTCTCACCGAGAAGGAGGTGGATGACGGCCTCAGGGAGGTACGCCTGGCCCTGCTGGAGGCCGACGTCAACTTCCGCGTGGCCCGAGACTTCGTGCAAAGGGTCCGCGAAAGAGCCGTGGGCAGCGAGGTGCTTGAAAGCCTCAGCCCCGGTCAGCAGGTAGTGAAGATAGTCAACGAGGAGCTTATAACTATCCTCGGTGGAGAGTCCTCTAGGCTGGTCGGTGCCGATCAATCACCCTCGGTGTTGATGCTGGCAGGTCTCCAGGGGTCTGGGAAGACTACCACTGCTGCCAAGCTGGCCCTTAGTCTCAAGCGCGCCGGGCACCGAGTTCTGCTGGTGGCCGGGGACCTTCGTCGTCTGGCCGCGGTGGAACAGCTGGAGGCCCTGGGCAAGCAGCTAGCCGTACAAGTCTACAGCGAGGGGCCTGACTCCAGCGCTCTGAAGGTGTGTCGCCAGGGGGTGCAGAAGGCCAGGGACATCGGGGCCACGTGGGTCATCCTGGATACCGGGGGACGACTCCACATAGACGACGAGATGATGGAGGAGCTTGAGCAGATAAAGCAGGCCACGTTGCCCTCGGAGCTTCTGTTGGTGGTGGACGCCATGACGGGCCAGGACGCCGTTAACTTTGCCCAGAGCTTTCATGGGAGAATCGGGCTGACAGGTCTCATCATGAGCAAAATGGACGGCGATGCTCGGGGAGGGGCGGCCCTCTCCATCACACAGATGACCGGGCTCCCCGTAAAGTTCATAGGCACGGGCGAAAGAACCGACGCTCTGGAACCCTTCCATCCGGATCGCCTGGCATCCCGTATCTTGGGCATGGGCGACATCCTCACACTGGTGGAAAGGGCACAGGAGACCATGGATCAGGACCGCGCCAGGGAGATGGAGCGCAAGATCCGCAGAGCTACCTTCAATCTCGAGGACTTCCTAGAGCAGCTCAATCAAGTGAAGCGCATGGGGCCCATCAGCCAGGTGTTGGAGATGATCCCTGGCTTCTCTTCACTGTCCAAGCGCATGTCTTTGGAGGAATTGGATGGAGGCCACATGAAATCCCTGGAGGCCATAGTCTACTCGATGACCCCAGAGGAGCGTCGTGTTCCCGATATCCTCAACGGAAGCCGACGGCGGCGCATCGCCAGAGGCAGTGGTACAACGCCGCAGCAGGTGAATCAATTGCTCAATCAGTTTCGCCAGATGCAGAAGATGATGAAGCAGATATCCTCAGGGAAAATGCCCCGGGGCATCGGAGGCATGTTCCGATAACGTCGGGGCCTCAGTTTCTCAAGAGCATCTCGGGCTGACATATGAGTAGTTCACGAGACGCTTATTAGCACCGATGCCGGGTGTGTTGGCGCCACACAGCGGGCATCGGTGCTTCTCCTTTGCCGTACACGGCAAGGAAGTCTCTGACATTCAAGTGGACGTCAGAGACTACGCGCCTCTGTGCAACGGCTATGGCTTGTCGCAACACCCTTGGCATTGCCTGGTGCAAACGTCCGGTTCTTCATCGGAGATGGCAGAGCACTTCTTGAATGGGAAAATGCTGGTCTCAAAGAGGACCTCATCTGCATAGGCGTTACCAATGCCGGGGAGAAACCAGCCCCGAGTGAGCACACCCTTGATCTCCCCCTGGAACCGACGAAGTCCCTGTTCGAATTTTGGGGATGTAGGGTACTGGCCTAGGACATCAGGCCCTTGCTCGCTCAGGCGGGGCACTTCCTTCAATTGGGAGGACTCAATGTAAGAGGCCATGTCCATCTGGATCCCGTATGGGTAGCGCAGGCTCGTACCATCGGACAAAGACAGGGCGAAGGATATCCTCTTGACTAGGCGTGTCGAGGGCGCACAGAGTTGAATAGCCCCAGTAAGCATTGGATTGACCATCAATATACGTTCTGCTGAGAGTTCCGTGAGTAGGAACTTGCCCCTGCGGTTGAAGCTGAGGAAGGAGTGGTCAACCACGTTCTAGACGAAATTGGTTGGAGTAAGGATCCGCAACTCCAGGGGTTTTAGCACTCAGGCCTGCTCGACCCTCAAACACTTGACTCTAAGGTTGAGTAGGTCTTTGATGACCTCAAGAGCGGGGACTCCAGGCATTCTTCATTCCTTCTGCAAGCGCACTAAGATGGAAGCGTCTAGCCAAACCCGCAGTAAAACTGCGCCCACAATGCTTTGGGTAATGTTCTGGCGCTGATACTGGGTTCACAGGAAATGTTGACAAGCCTGGGTAACAGCTTTTCAACTAGTTCTGGCTGAACTGGTCTCCCAACTGATCGAGGAAATCCTGTACCTCTGGGGAGAGCTCCGGATCATCTTCGTCTCTGCCCTCCTCCATCCTCCTCACCCTATCCGTATACTGACGCTCCAGTTGCTCTACCAAGCCCTTTACCTCTGGGCTGCGGTTCATGGCAGAGGATATTTCTTCGTTCTGTTGCCTTGCCCGAATCTGGACCCTCTCCAGGTCCATATCGAAGTCGTATAGTTTGCACAGCAGTTCCAAGAGGCGCAACCGGCCAGCGTGATCTACGTCCATCTGGGCATACTGAGGTAGATGGGCTATGAGTCCCATGGTCTCCATACCCAATTTTGTTGCTTCCTGGGAGACCAGAGAGGCAATGCTGGTGGGGCCTTCATAACTGCTGGAATGTACGCCCAGGCTCTTTACCTGTTGGAGGGTGTCCTGGTCGGTGGCAGACCCGGTTACCAGTATCGGCCGGGTATGAGGGACCAGGTCATACATGGCTCCAACTAGGCAGTACCTCATGACACCAAACTTCTTCAGCAGCTTCACAATCGAGTGAACGTAGCCTTCGCCGTTGAGGTGAGGTTCCAGCAGGTGTAGGAATATAAAGTCGTTATCCCCCGGCCCCTGGGCAAACCTGACATGCACGGTAGGCACAGTCACTTGGCGTTGCCCTTCAATGGTATAGATGGTGGGGCGATAACGTGTGAAATCGAAGAAGATACCAGGTCTGCCGAGCTTTGCTAGGTCCTGGGCCTGGAAGTGGCGCTCCAGACTGCGGAAGGTGAGGCGTCCCACGCTTCCCACGTCCACCCAAGGGCGGAGAGTGGCGAAGGCATGAGGCTTTCTCAACTTCGGGATAGGTTCCTCTATCTCAAAGGCCCCGAATTTCATGGATATATGTTACCACAGGATGTATATGTGACACAGTCGTGCCTATTTTTCTCAGGAACACGGTCAAGTCTTGCCGATGTCCTTAACAAGCGAACGCCTCTCTTATTGAGAGGCGTTCTGAAATCACCAAGGTTACGTTGCTCGGGAAGTCCTAGGAGGCTGACGATTAGGTCCCGAAGCGTACATCGGCCACGGTATCCTGCCATATGGTGTTCTTGGTAGCCCAGAAGGTCTCTGTCACCTTGTCCACAGTTGCCACCAATTCCTTGGAGGCATCCAGGTCTACCCTTTGCTTGTTGGTGCCGCAGAGCTTGGCCGCCTTCCAGAACGTATCGTGTAGGTCCGGGTATTTCTCAAGGTGCTCAGGTCTGAAGTAGTCGCCCCACAAAATCGAGAGTTCCTTCTTGCAGAGCTGGGCGTGCTCCTCTTTGACTGCCACATAGCGTCCCAGGGTGTTCTCGTATGTAGCCCAGACATCGGCACTATCGCCGGCGTTCGGATGCTGCAACGCCTGGATCCGCATCACCATCTTCTGTACAGTCTGGGCTGCTATCTTAGCGGTAATGGGATCGTAGATTCCGCAGGGAATGTCGCAGTGGGCATAGCCTTTTTCCGATGGGAGCGCTCTGACAATTGCACTGACCGCCTGCCTGAACATAGACACGTGTTCACCTCCTAGCAAAAATGGTTTTTGAGTAACTTATAGTTTAAAGCAACGAGTGCATGTTGCCAAGGGGTATAGGAAATCCAGGGCACCGTGCCATTGTGATACCGTCTCTGGTATGCTCAATAGGCTGAGGAAATCTCATGGCTCGAGTACTAATGCCTTTGCACTGGATATTTGGATTGGTATATCAGGCGGCCGTCTTCGTTACCTCACTTCGAGTGACGGTTGTGGGCTGGAGCATGTATCCTACATTGAAGGCGGGAGAGTACGTTCTCTTTAATCGCCTGGCTTACTTGCGGAGTGGTCCGAAGCGAGGAGACGTGATAATGGTACGTCGTCTACTGGAAGGGAAAAAGGCCGAGATCAAAAGAGTTGTGGGAGTCCACGGGGACACAGTGAAGCTCGGCCGGGGGATTCTGACGGTCAACGACATACAGTTTGGGGAGGCATCTTCCCTGGAAGGGCAGAGTGTGTGGATCCTCAAGGAAGACGAGTGCTTTCTCCTGGGAGATGTGATGGATATGAGCACCGATAGCCGTTCCTTTGGCCCTGTCGCTCAAGAAGCAATAAAGGCCAGGGCATGGCTGGTCTGCTGGCCCCTCAGCCATTGGAGAAGTCTGCACGAAGAGTAGGCGAGAATTGCGCTCTTCTCGCCGGGTGATTCATGATGGGTTGTCCAAGAGAGCTATAATGGTCTTGAGAATTGGTACGTGGTGATTTAACAAAATGCCTGAAATCGAAAAGAAAGTATCAATCGTCGTACCGACGTATAATGAACGGGACAATGTTCAGGCCCTTTGCGAAGGCATTGGTGAAGTGCTGAAGTCCCGTTGGGACTACGAGATCATAATAGTTGATGATAATAGTCCCGATGGCACCCACGAGGTCGTACGCCAGCTGGGATCAAAGGACTCACGCATAAAGCTGCTGAAACGGTCCGGTAAGCTGGGGTTGGGGAGTGCCGTGACAGCGGGCTTTTCACATGCGACTGGCGATTACTGGGTCATGATGGATGCCGACCTGTCACACCGTCCGGTGGATCTCCCTAACCTACTGACCACCCTTTCCGATGCCGATGTCGCAGTGGGTTCCCGGTATGTGCGCGGCGGCGGAGTGGTCAACTGGCCGCTGTGGAGGAGGGTAGTCAGTCGCGGTGCGTCAGCGTTGGGACGCCTGATTGTGGGCCTGCCGGTACGTGACCTGACCTCTGGCTTCGGCGCTTTTCGGCGAAGTCATATGGAGGTGTTGCTCCCAACATTAAGTCCAAAAGGATTCAAACTGCTTCTGGAAATCATCGCCAAGAGCGGCGATGCCCGGGTTAAGGAGACCCCCATTACCTTTGTAGACCGTCAGCATGGTAGGTCTAAGGCCTCCGCTGGTGAGGCGCTGCTATTTCTACGCCTCTGTTTCGAGTTGCGTGGTCAGAGACGCGTGGATGCATGAGCAAGAGAAGAAAGTGAAGGTGTTACCTGGAAAGGTAAGACCCTCACTAATAATCACTACAGCCTACATGGCGATCTCACTTGGCGCGCCGCTGCTTACTCGCACCACATCTGGCACGGACGATCCATAGATCTCCCCATCGCCAATATTTTCCCCTTCAGGGCTTCGTCAGAGAATCACAAAGCCAGATGGCTCCAGGAAACCGTTTCCTGGAGCCATCTGATGCTTGACGAGTGTAGTGAGATTGCTTAGGGCCTATAAGGCCGCTTCCCCATGCTCTCCGGTTCGTACCCGTATGACTTCATCCACGGCGGTGATAAATATCTTGCCATCACCGATCGCGCCACTTCTGGTGGAGGTCACTATTGCGTCTAGCACTACGTCTTTCTTGTCGTCTGGGATCACTGTCACGAGCAGAGTCTTAGGAACTGCGGATCGGGTTGTCGACTGGCCACCACGGCCAGTTACAACCTCTACGCCCTGCTGTCGCCCCTGTCCAGTTACGTTCTGATAGTGGAGGCCAGTTACACCGACTTCTAGAAGGGCAGTGACAACAGTATTAACTCTCTCAGGTCTAAAGATTGCCTCAATTTTCAGCATTTACCCACCTCCATCTTTGTTTAATGAGAGCCCCGATTGCGAAGGTTTCTCTTCTTGGGTGAATGGTTGGATGGCCGTTTCACTAACTGGTATTACTAGTCCGCACCATCTCTTACCGTCGCCTGCTCACCCTGGACGGCTAGATCGAGGCCGAGATCCTCATCTATCTCTGATACTCGCAACCCCAGTCCTGGAATCTTATCGAGGACAAATAGGATTATTAGCGACATGATTCCCGAGTACAACATGGTCCCAACGACAGCAACAGCCTGCTTTCCAAGCTGTTCTACGCTCCCCTCTACCACACCTGGGACACCCGCTATTACAGCGACCGTGAATATGCCAGTCGCGAGTGCACCCCATATGCCGCCGATACCATGTACTGCAAACACGTCTAGCGCGTCATCAAGACCAGTGGAATGCATTACCTCTACTGCAAAGAAGCAGAATACACCGGCCCCGAAACCGATTGCTATTGAGCCGAGCACTCCCACGGCTCCTGCGGCTGGGGTTATTGCAACCAGGCCTGCCACGGCGCCTGTTGCTACACCGACTGCCCCCATCTTACCCGTCTTGATTTGGGATATTATCCCCCAAGTGAGGGCAGCAGTTGCGGTAGCAACTTGTGTCACAAGAAAGGCATTAACCGCATAGGCATCAGCGGCGAGTGCCGACCCAGCATTGAATCCAAACCAGCCCAGCCAAAGTATTGCTGCTCCCATAACGACGTAAGGTACGTGATTCGGCTGCATTCCAGGGTTACGTCTCTTGCCAACCAAGAATGCGGCGGCAATAGCAGCCATGCCGGCGTTGATGTGAATCACAGTCCCACCTGCAAAATCCAGCGCACCAACTTCAGAGACCCAACCACCACCCCATACCCAATGAGTGACAGGTGAGTAGACCAACGTGCTCCAGAGCACCAAGAAAATGAGATAAGTGGTGAACTTAAATCTCTCAGCAAAGGCGCCAGTAATCAGTGCAGGAGTGATGATCGCAAACATCATTTGGAACACCACATCTACCAATGGTGGGTATGAATCACCTTCTGCGGCTTCGAAAGCTATCCCGCTTAATCCAAACATCGACAAGTCTCCGATAAAGGCGTTGCCCTCTCCGAAAGCGAGACTATAGCCCCAGAGCACCCAAACGATGCTCACGACCGCGATAGCAATGAAGCTGAGCATTATAGTGTTGACCAGATTCTTTGCTCGCACAAGGCCTCCATAGAAGAAAGCCAGCCCAGGCGTCATGAAGAACACAAGAGCCGATGCTGTGAGCATCCACGCAGTATTGCCTGTATCCATCCAGTCCTCCTTGTATACAAGATCAACAATGAGTTTGAAGGGAAAGTGTTCCGTCGACGTTACGCTCCCGTTACAATCTTGTTACAGGATTACCGACTCTGCGTGACACTCGCATACCGAGCGAAGAGGGCTTATATTTCTCGCGTTTAGTCCTACGACGGTTCATTCTCTAGGGAGATGGCCATTGAAGGGGCGTCGCCAAAGGTAGGCAATGGACTGCACACAAGTTATCAGAATGGATTGTGAACTATTGAACAGCCTCTTCCAATGTGATAGACTCGGCCCTTGCACATGACTTTATGGGTTTCAATTGCACAGGATATTCTAGATTCCGTCCGTGCTGCCTGAGGAGGAAAAGTGAAGAAGATCTGGGTTCTTTCTATCATTCTGACGATTACGGCCATGATAGGTTTTGCGTGTAGTGGTGATGCCGCTTCGCCAACCACACCACCTACGGCCACCTCGCCTGCCCCCGCTGCCACGTCACCCGCGGTAATGGAACCAGTGGCTACCACGGCCGTCCCATCCGGCGGAGGTGACGCGGAGCTTGGCCAGCAATTGGCTACGTCAAACACCTGCATCGCGTGCCACACCGCTGATGGCAGTTCCTCGGTCGGTCCCACTTGGAAGGGCCTGTATGGATCAACTAGGGAGCTTGAAGGCGGGAGCACGGTGACAGCGGATGAGGCGTATTTGGAGGAGTCCATTAAGAACCCAACTGCCAAAGTAGCCCTAGGATTCGCACCTGTTATGGTCCAAATACCCCTAGAGGATGATCAGGTTAAAGCGCTCATCGCATACATCAAATCGCTAAAATAGGCACATTGCATCTACCATCCATGGGAGGCGGGCCACGGCATATTGCTGGCTCCCCGCCTGAGCTTTAGTCCCTCGAAGCGCCAGAGGCGGAGAGGTTTATGGTCCCCGCCATGTACCCGGCACCAAACCCATTGTCTATGTTCACCACCGCAATCCCAGGGCTACACGCGTTGAGCATGGCCAGCAGGGCCGCCAGTCCCTGGAAGTTAGCACCATAACCCACGCTTGTGGGTACCGCGATTACCGGTGCCGACACGAGCCCGCCGACCAGACTGGGTAGGGCACCCTCCATCCCTGCCACGGCCACCACAACCCGGGCCTTCTGTAACATAGGCAGGTGCTCCAGCAACCGGTGTACCCCCGCCACGCCCACGTCCCACAATCTCTCCACACCATTACCCATCAGTTCCGCCGTTATGGCTGCCTCCTCTGCCACCGGTAAGTCAGCCGTGCCAGCCGCCACGATGAGCACTCCAGGCAGAGGGTTAGGCTCTTTGCCACGCTTCAGCACTATGGTCCGGGCTAGCTCACTGTAGTGGGCTTCAGGCAGGACCTCCCGTATGATTGCAAATGCCTCTGGGTCCGCCCGGGTTATGAGCATCTTGGAGGAGGACTCCGCCATACTCCGGGCAATCTGTATCAACTGCTCTGGGGTCTTACCGGGAGCATATATGACCTCTGGGAAGCCCGTGCGAAGGTCTCGATGGTGGTCTATCTTGGCGAACTCCAACTCCTCATAGGGGAGAATGCGCAGTTTATTCAACGCCCCTTCCACATCCAACTGGCCGCCCTGCACCTGTAAAAGGAGCTCTTTCAGATGCTTACTATCTATCTCTTACCTCCTGAAGTGCCTGAGTGCATTTCCAACAGTGCGAAACATATGAATTACTGGGACAGGATCACCATTCCATCTAGGCTATTGGATAGTACACTTCCCGTCACCATCCAATTGTACTACGATTCTTACTTTGTTATCTCGACCTTCATGTGTGCACACTGCCATATCGCGTCACCGTCCTGGCGCGGCTTCGATATACCTACGAGCTTTTGGAGTCCTACGGAGCCTTTCACCTTCCTCACTCTGCCTTGACGGAGCCAAGCTAGGCCATGGAAGAGGAGCAGATGATATTCCATATACGGGATTATGTCGAAGCGGCACAAAGTCTAAGCCGTGGGGATGGCAAGCACAACCCAACCGCCTACAACTCAACGATCACGGGGATAATCCCGTATACTCCGGCATGTACGAGGCTTCCCTATGGTCAATCGGGGCATCCATAACGGCCGCAGAAATGGTATCCAGCGGGCAGATAGACGTGGCCTTTAACTGCTCCGGTGGGCTCCACCACGCCATGCCTACCCGGGCTTCTGGATTCTGTATTCTTAACGACCCCGTCATTTCCATTGACTCTCTGCTGAGCTGGGGCCTTCGGGTGGCCTACGTGGACATAGACGCACATCAAGGCGATGGAGTGCAGCACGCCTTCTACAACTCCGACCAGGTGCTGATCATATCCCTCGACCAGTCCAGAGCCTACTTCTTTCTAGGCACAGGCTTTGTGCTCGAGATGGGAGAGACAAGGGCTTTGGCTACTCTGTCCACGTACCACTCTATCCCTCCACCAACGATGACATTTACCTGTGGGGCTCGAGCAATGTTGTGCCTCCTCTAGTGCAGGCCTTCAAACCAGATATTCTGGTGACGCAGTTGGGAATGGACTCCCATCTCCGGGATCCCATAACGCAGTCTTGCTTGACTGTGCAAGGACATGCGCGTCTCGTGGCCGAACTAGGGCAAATGACCTAGAGGTGGCTGGCCATTGGAGGCGGAGGGTATGATATAACGGGAGTGGCTTGGGGCTGGGCACTGGATTTTGGTGTGATGCTAGGGGAGGAGTGGCCCGATGAGACTGCCTAGTCTTACCGGGAACGATACGGGCTTGAGGCCCTGCGGGATAGAGAAGGTCTCGTCCTAGACCAGGGGGTGGTGAACCGGGCCCGTCGCTTTGACGCGGAGACCGTCGGGGAGATAGAGAAACGTATCTTTCCTATACACGACATCTAGAGTCTGCCGTAGAAATGAGCCAAACAATCGGCGCACGTCATTTGTAGGTGGGCGTTGATAGGCGGATAGAGATCAGAGACGGGTGTGGCTTGCTGGCGCCATTCTACCTACGGGGTCTCCCCGCTGGCTTGCGCATCAGGACCCTCCAAATAGTCGAACAGGTTGCTATCGGCGGAGAGGACGACTGTGGTGCCTTCCTTGAGGAAGTTGCCGTAGGCCTCTAGGCTGCGCCGGAAGGCGAAGAACTCAGGATCCTGCTCTAGGGCCTCGGCCAGGATCAGGATGGCCTGGGCCTCTCCCTCACCCTGAAGGATGTTGGCGTCTCGCCCGGCATCGGCCGCGATAACTCTCACCCTACGATTGACGTCGGCTGTCAGGGTAAGGTACTCCTCTTCACCCTCTGCACGGAGCCGCTGTCCCTGAACGTCGCGCTCCGTTCGCATCCGCTCCAATACGCTGGGCTCGATAGATGGTGGGAAGTCGGCCCGCTTTATCCGCACGTCTCGGATTTCGATACCGAACTCCTGCTCTGCATCAGACTGCATTCGCTCAAGAACAAACTGCATCATGGCTTCCCGGGAAGGAATCCCTTCCTCAGTTACCTTGGGTGCGACGGTGATAGTGCCATCCTCCAGGGTGACGGGGTCCCCACCGATGATGTCCTTCTGGTCTCTCTGACCCACTTCCTCTCGAATAGCCCCTATGGCGATTTTGCCAATCCTGTCGGCGGCTGTAACCTCGTCCCGTAGAGTCTCCAGGAAGAGTTTAGGATTCGTGATCCTGTAACGGACATAGGCATCTATATCCAGGAACTGGCTTTCCCTGTCCGGCATACTGTCTGTGGGTACGTCGATGCGCAGCAACCGTTTGTCAAAACTGACCACGGTCTCTATGGGGGCCTTGAACTTGAGGCCTGGGGTATTAACCGCCCTCTGTATCTCTCCAAACTGGGTGATTACCACGTACTCAGTCTCGTCCACCGTATAGAGCACACCGAAGCCAACGAACTGGGCCATGACACCCAGCAATATCAAAACGCTCAGGGCTATTCCGATGACTCTCACGATCATGGCGTTCCCACTTCATCTGTCAAAGGAAGGAATTGTAGCAGGTTACCGCTACCTTCGGACAGGATAAACTTGGTAATGCCTGGGAGGATATCCTCCATGGCCTCTAGGTATAGGCGCTGACGGGTGACGTCTCTGGACTTTTGATACTCTCTTAGCACAGACAGGAAGCGGGATGCCTCACCCGTAGCCTTAGCAATTTGCTCTGCCTTGAAGGCTTCTGCGGCCTGGATTGTCTGCTGAGCGATACCCTCAGCCCTGGGGACCTGGTCCTGTTCAAAGGCCTTGGCCTCGTTGATGCGGCTCTCTTTGTCCACCCGGGCACTCACCACGTCGTCGAAGGCGGCCCTAACCTGGTCGGGAGGGCGCACCGTCTGAAGCTTCAACTCTGTAATCATAATCCCTGTGTCATAGTAGTCCAGAGTCTGCTGAAGCAACTGCTGTGTATCGTCCTGGACCTCCTCCTTACGGATGACGAAAATGTCGTCGTAGCTCCGCTGGCCAACCACCTGGCGTAATGCCATCTCTGTGGCATCTTTTAGGGTGCGTCCCTCCGGATTCCCCTGTACCACGCCTCGGAGGACCTCTCCAGGGTCGTCTACCCGGTACAGGTACTTCTCGAGGTCTGAAATGCGGTACTGGATCACCATCTGCACGTTAACTATGTTCAGGTCTCCAGTGATCATCAGGGCTTCTCCGAGTTGGTCGCTGGCCGCCCCCGTGGGTGTCGTGAAGAACCCCAACTCCATGCTCCGGGTTACCTGTACGTCAACCTTTCTCACGGTGCCAATCGGCTTAGGCCAATACCACTGCAAGCCAGGACCTCGAGTTTCCTGAAAATCTCCGAACAATTGCAGGGCCGCCTGCTCGCGAGGCCCCACCTGGAATACGCCACTGGCCAGCCATACGATGGCTAGCACTGTCAGCAGAGCTATGGCTATCAGCTTGACTCCGCCCCCACCCAAACGCTGAAGCACGGTGTTGACGCCAGAGCCAATACCGCGAAGTATCTCCTCTATCTGCACCTCAGGACGCTGCTGACGTTGTCCACCGGGTTCGAACATAACGTTACTGTCTAGTCTCCCTTACATAAACATGACTGCGTTATACTCTCGCAGCCACAACTCTCTCAACCTTAACACATATGTCGAAAATATCAATACCTGCGGGGTGTGGTATCCAGTCTTGCTCCGCACACATGCTTGGCAAGCGCGATGGTATGGTTTACGATCCATCCGTGGGCCCTACGACAGCCTGGAGATGGCTCAGGGGATAAAGTTTCCTCTTACTTCTATTCAAGGCTCGGAATACCCTCAAATAGTCCCTCAGATAGCGGGTTATGAGGAAGTTGCGACGGGCATGCTCTCTCCCCTGTTGCCCCAGCTGGTCGGCCCTCTCAGGGCTCTGAAGCAGGTAGAGTATCCACTTGGCGCACTCCGATGGAGTACTTACCAGGTATCCTGTCCTCCCGTGAACAACCTGCAAGGGTATACCTCCTACTTTACCTCCCACTACCGGACGACCTTTCCACAAGGCCTCGGTAACCGATAGCCCAAACCCCTCTCTAAGGGACTTCTGGACCACCACCTGGGCACCGGTCTGGAAAGCGTTCACTTCCCAGTCGCCAATGCCGTTCAGGATATTCGGCAAGATGTGTACGTCTGGGTCTCCTCCGGCCTGTGCAACGGTCTGGTCGTAGTAAGCCCATCCCTCCGGATCATCGTTGGCGATGGCCACCAGGAAGACAAGCTGTACACCGGGGACGCGATGCTTTATCTGGTTGTAGGCTTCCAGGACGCCCAGAGGGTCCTTCCAGGAGTCCATCCTGGAGGCTTGGAGTACCAAGGGTCGCTCAGGGTCTACGTTGAAGCGAGTCAACACCTGCCGGATGGCTTCATGTGATATCGGCACGTTCTTCTCGCTCAACGGGTCGATAGCAGGAGGAATCACCCATATTCGGGGGCTCGCGAGGTCTCTTTTGACGAACTGCTTCAAGGTAAACACAGCCGTCTCGTACGATTCAATGTATGGCCTTAGGTAGCTCCAGGCTTCTGGCTGGGCGTCCGTTGAATCGATGTGACAACGCCAGATCCACCTGGTGCTTTGGGTCTGTACCCCAGATTCCTGAAGGAAGTGCAGCAACCCCGCGGGTTGAGGGTCATGTACAATCACATAGTCATACTGGCCCTCAAGGAGCTCGGCGTTGAGACGGTTGTACTTCCTCCATATCTCCCACATCTCCGGTTTCCAGGATATCTGCATTCCCTGGAGGCTATTATGGAGTGCCTTGGATACCTGGTAGAACTCATCAGCTCCTTGCATGACCTGCCACTCGGCTTGGAATCCAATGTCGTTCATAAGGGGGACCATAGAGTTGAGGAGTTCCGCGACTCCGCCCCCAAAGGGTGTGGCGTTGATGTGGAGAACCCGGGCGCCTTTGAATGGCTCCGTTAGCCTGTAGATCTCATCGGTCTGTTCGTCTCCGATGATGGGCCGGTAGTCCTCAAGAGACTTGTTTGTGGTAGTAACGGTGGTCAGCATCGTGACTCCCTCCTATATGTGGCCGAATCCCCCAGGGGAAACCAGTCTTCCGTTCCCTGAATTGGGCAGTCGGGGCATGTTACGAATCATTTTCCGTCTTTTATTGGTAGCACCTGCTTTCTTTGCATCTGAGTGGCCTAAATTATGCGGTAACTCTCGAATTGATTGAGTAGAGATGTGGTAAAGCAGGACCTCTGGTCTTAGAAGTCGATGAGCATATCTCTAATGCTACTGTATGGACTCGCGAAGGCCCGTGGGAATGGGTAATCAATACCAAGGTGGGGGAGATTACCTTTAACGTAATGCTCTTCCCAAACTAGGCATAAGTAAGCCCGAGTCCCAACCTGAGACTCGGGCCTGAAGCTCCACTGTAGTATTCCTGCGGCTCACCAATCCCCGGCATTGCGTGCAAGCATAGTCTCGGGATGCTAAATCTCTAACCAAGCTTTTGTCAATAGTATTACCTACAATGAACGTACATGACGACTAGCTCTCTCGCTTCGGATTTGTGGTGATGCTATCATATTATTGCCTCTTCGCGCTGGAATCATAGGAGGCGTAGTTATAGAAAATCCTCTGCTCAGATACATATGTACATGTCGAACGCTTCATATCCGTGACGATTCTGAAGGAGCGATCCCATGATTCCCCTCTCAGACCCGGACGTTCACCGGCATACACCGCCGTATGTGACTATGGGAATTATCGCCATTAACGCGGTGGTCTTCCTTTATGAGTTGGCCTTGGGCGATTTTGGCCAGACCAGGTTCTATCATGAATGGGGTTTGATCCCCGCCAAGCTTACTCAGGGCCTGAGCGAGTTTGGCCCATATTGCAATGGTCAGATCTTTCGCACCACTTTCGGTAACCTTGCGTGTGAGGGCACGGTAGTCAGCCTAGCGGCCCCGAATCCAGCCTGGGTCACGATGTTCAGCGCCATGTTTATCCACGGCGGTATCATGCATTTTGTGGGGAACATGCTCTACCTGTGGGTCTTCGGCGACAATATCGAAGACAGGCTAGGCCACG
>JASLXI010000049.1 GCA_030740415.1 Dehalococcoidia bacterium | reverse complement strand
GGACGAGCAGGGGGAGCAATCCATGCTCCTTCGCACCCACACCTCGCCCATGCAGGTGCGCATCATGGAGAACTCCGAACCTCCTGTGCGGATGTTGGTGCCCGGTAAGTGCTACCGCTACGAGGCCACCGACGCCACCCACGAGTCCCAGTTCTACCAGGTGGAGGGACTGGCCGTGGACGAAGGTATCACCTTCGCCGACTTGAAGGGGACGCTGTACGAGTTCGCCCGGCTTCTCTTCGGAGCGGACCGCAAGGTACGGTTCAGGGTAGATTACTTCCCCTTCGTTGAGCCGGGAGCGGAGATGGCCATCGACTGCTTTGCGTGCAAGGGTGAAGGCGAGGGCTGCCGAGTTTGCAGGGGTACTGGCTGGATCGAGATTATGGGCGCTGGCATGGTGAACCCCAAAGTGCTGGAGGGCGTGGGCTACAATTCTTCTAAATACACGGGCTTCGCCTTCGGTATGGGGCCGGAGCGTATTGCTATGCTCAAGTACGGCATCGAGGACGTACGTCTTTTTTATAGCAATGATTTACGCTTCTTGGGGCAGTTTTGATGACTCTGATCTTACTTATAGCTGCTCTTTACATTACGTCAGAAGCTCGAGTGAATCTATGTGAAGAATATTGGGTGAAGAGTGGAGTACAAGTGAAGCGGGGCAAACTAGAAAATCAATTCGCGATACACGACACGCTTAGATTTTCTACGCGGGTTGCTTTATTGCTCCAGATACTTCCTTCTACTCTGAAAGGCAGTATCTTAATGCGTTGGAGACTTTTACCGTTGTGGCAGAAGCGCCAAATTGATTATCCAATCCATGACAACGGCCTCAGGCTAACGGCCCAACTCAAGGGCATTGGGTTACTTTCGCTAGTCACATCAGTGCCATTGTCTATCATTGTGGCTATCCTAGAGCAGATTGATTAGAAACATATGAAAATCCCTTTATCCTGGCTTAGAGAGTACGTAGACATAGACCTGCCCCCCCATGAACTGGCCCACCAACTGACCATGGCCGGCAACGAGGTTGGTGAGATAGATGTCATAGGTGGGACGTGGGACAACGTCTACGTCGGTTATATCGTAAGCGTTAATCCCCATCCCAATGCCGACCGACTGAGACTGGCAACCGTCAGCCTTGGACAGGAAGAAATAACTGTAGTCTGTGGCGCGCCCAACGTGGCCGCGGGACAGCGGGTGCCTTTCGCCAGGGTCGGAGCCAGCCTCGTAGACGCCCGTACGGGCGAGATGGAGACCTTACAGGCTGCCATCATCAGGGGTGTTGAGTCGGCGGGCATGGTCTGCTCCGAGCGAGAGCTTGGCCTGGGCGACGACCACTCGGGCATCGTGGAACTGCCTGAGGACGCGCCCGTGGGCAAGTCTTTGGCAGAATACATGGGAGACGTGGTCTTCGATGTGGAGGTGACCCCAAACCGTCCCGACTGCCTCTCTGTGCTGGGTATTGCCAGGGAGGTTGCGGCCCTCACTGGCAATATCGTTAAGGAGCCAGACCTCTCTTACACAGAAGAGGGAGATTCCATTGAGGGACTGGTGAGTGTGGAGATAGCCGACCCCATACTATGCCCGCGGTACACTGCCAGTATTGTCCAGGAAATCGAGATGGGGCCATCGCCGCGGTGGATGCAGGAGAGACTGCTAAAGGCAGGACAACGGCCAATTAGCAACGTGGTGGACGTGACCAACTACGTGATGCTGGAGTACGGCCAGCCCCTTCACGCGTTCGACTACACCACATTGCGGGACGGTAAGGTCATCGTACGACCCGCCCAGGACCAAGAGATTCTTGTGACCCTGGACGAGGTCCAGCGCCAGCTTAAGCCTCCCATGCTAGTCATCGCCGATGCGGAGCGCTCAGTGGGACTGGCTGGTGTCATGGGTGGACTCAACACTGAGATGACCGAGAACACAACCACGGTGCTCCTGGAATCGGCCAACTTCGACGCGATCAACACTCGTCGCACCTCCCAGGCCATGCGTCTCCGGAGCGAATCCTCCTCTCGTTTTGACAAGGGACTCCAGCCAGAGCTGGCGGCCGTCGCTTTGAGACGAGCCACCCAGCTAATTCTCCAACTTGCTGGTGGGAAGGCGTGCAAGGGTATTGTGGACGCCTATCCCCAGCCCAGGGAGAGGCCGACGATCAGCTTTACCCTCTCCAGGCTGAAGAAGGTGCTGGGCATCGAGGTTCCGCTGAAACGGGTAGACGAGATTCTAACATCCCTGGCGTTCTCCACCATCAAGCAGAACGATTCGACCCTTGCAGTCACGGTGCCATACTGGCGCAGCGATATCAGCCAGGAGGACGATCTGATAGAGGAGGTGGCCCGCACCATCGGCTACGACAACCTGCCCACCACCTCTCTCTCCACGCCCATTCCTACTTACCGACCTCAGCCCGATAGGAACCTGCGAGAGCGAGTGAAGGACATGATGGTAGGCTGCGGTATGCAAGAGGTAATTTCCTACTCGCTCACTAGCCTGGCGGCCTTGGAAAAGACTCGGGCAATGAACGACTATGTGCAACCTCTGAAGCTGACCAACCCGATGAGCGAGGAACAGGAGTACCTGCGAACCTCATTGCGCAGTAGCATCCTCTCCACCCTGGCGGTCAATCAGTATAACGTCCGAGAGGGCATCAAGCTGTTCGAGGTGGGACGGGTGTACATACCCAGGCCCGCGGATTTACCCCTGGAGCGGGAGACTCTGGTGGGTGTGTTGGCAGGTCCTCGATGGTCGGAAAGTTGGCTTGAGGGCGAGGAAGCCCTGGACTTCTTCGATGCCAAGGGCATCCTGGAAAGCTGTTTCGTCCAACTTCAACTCCGATCAAGCTTCAAACCTAGAGAAGACCCTCTGTTCCTGCCAGGGCGATGTGCTGAGATAGTTATCGGCAACTCTGCTCTGGGAGTGTTGGGAGAGGTCCATACCGAGGCCCTGAAACGGTTCGAGATAGGTACCGCACCGGTTGCCCTCTTCGAGCTGGATCTAACAGCCCTGTTGCAGGCCGTGCCATTGGAGACTTCCCAACACCACCAGATTCCACGCTATCCGGGTGCCTACCGTGACCTGGCCGTCGTATTGAACCCGAGCGTGCCTGCCGCTAAAGTGCAGGGAATTATAGAGAAGGAGCCCCTGGTAGCCCACGCTACGCTTTTCGATGTGTACGAAGGGAGCGGCATACCCTTCGGGACTCGTTCTCTGGCATATCGAGTCCTATTCCAGCTGCCTGACCGCACCCTCGTCGGCGAGGAGGTGAGCCAGGCACTAAAGGGGATACTCACTGCGTTGGAGCAAGAAGTGGGCGCATCCCTGAGGGGCTAGTAGGAACTAGCAGCACTTCAAATTTACACGCCAGGCTGATAAACTATAATAGCTGCGGGCTGAGAAATCAGCTTGCCCCGTAGTTTCAGATGGCAACGTAGCTCAGCGGCAGAGCGGGCGCTTCATAAGCGCTAGGTCGCAGGTTCGAATCCCGCCGTTGCCACATTCAGACCCCCAAAGCAAAGGGCACTAGCTCGCGTGGACTAGTGCCCCTACTTTACACGCAAGAGGCCAGTGGTTCGAGCCCATTATCTCCACCAGTAACACCCTGCATTGGGAACCTACCCACAGAGCAGAAGGATGCCTCTATGTGGGTGCACGATGCTAGATCACACCTCCCTCGGCCAAGACAGCCAGTTCCGCCCGAGACAAGCCCAATTCTCCACATAAGACTTCCTCGTTGTGCTCTCCGATAAGGGGTGCACGCCGCGAGATCCTCCAGGGCGAGCCGTTAAATATACCAGCGGGCCCAGGGTACCGGAAGGTCTTACCAACCTCAGGATGCTCCACCGGTGTCCAGAAACCACGGTCGTCCAGGTGTGGATCCTCCATCACCTCGTCAGGAGCGCGGACGGCTCCCATGTTGAAGCCGCGCTTCTGCCCACCGTGGTAGATTTGGTCCCGTGTACCGCTACCGAGCAACATCATGAACAACTCGTTATCAGTGATAACTTCCGGGTCTCGCTCCTTCTCATCGATGAGGTCGACAGGCAGTCCGAGTTCCTCGTACCACCCTCGTAGCACCTTCAGCTGCTCCCCAGTTATTCTGGTCACAATCTGAGCCCCCACGTTAACGTACTTGCCGTCCCCACACATGTGCTGTGCCTTTTGATTGGGGACTGCTGCAGCATGACGGCCTGTCTGGCGCTGGACCACGGCTCCTGAGTAAATCCAAGTGTTCACATGCATTTCGGTGGTCAGAGCGCATGACTCATGAACGGATACATCTATGTACTGCCCTGTGTCGGTTACTGACCTGTACAGTAATGCCGCTTCTATGGCAATGCATGCGAAGTGGCTTCCAGTGTGCCATGCCTGTCCTCCTCCGGGAGCGATGGGCGGTGCATCTGGCAAATCCTCCTCAGAATAGCCGCAGCACCCCATCTGACCGCCTGCAGCTAGATGCAGCAGATCGCTGGACAGATAGTCCCTCCAAGGCCCCGTTTGGCCAAAGGGAGTTAGTGAGCACATAATCAGTCTGGGGTTGTCTTTCTTAAGGTCTTCATACCCCAGACCAAGAGAGGCCATGTACCCAGGCTTGAAGGTCTCAAGAACCACGTCCGTCTTCTCCACCATCTGCTTGAATAGCCGACGCCCATCCTCTGTCTCCAAGTCCAGGGTAACCCCACGCTTGGAAGTATTGTAGTGCCAGAAGTACAGGCTACGCTCTCTATTAGGCACGTCCTGGTAGAAGGGCCCAATTGTTCTCGCCGCCTCACCACCGGGCGGTTCTATCTTGATGACGTCCGCCCCCATATCAGCCATGAGCTTCCCGGCCCACTGCCCTTTCTCGTCAGATAGCTCTAGCACCCTCAGACCATCCAAAGCTCCACCACCAGGTGTTATAACCGGCACAGGAGCGGGATTCGGACCCGACCTTAGACCTTTCCACTCTACAGGAGATACATCATCGATCATCTCTTGTATGTACGGATAAGGAGTCCTGTCAAGGTCTTTGGGCCAGAATGTCCCATCCTCGAAGCCATCGACAAACTCCTCGTGGCTAATGCCCAACAACCCTCGGAAGACCTCTTTGTTATGCTGGGATACCAGGGGTCCTGTCAAGTGGTTGAAAGGAGGTGTCTCCGACATCGTGAACGGAGCATTTTGCAACGGCCAAGTGCCCAAGACGGGATGCTCCATATCAATAAACATCTTTCTCTCTCGCAGTTGGGGATCATTCTCAACCCGGTCCTGGTTACTCTGGACAGGCATCGAACGCACTCCAGCCGCCTGGCACACCCCCATTATCTCGTACTTGCCCAGGGTCTTGGTCCACGCCTCTATTCCCTGGTCAAGCTCTTTCTGATGCTCCAGACGACCCGCGAGGGTCTCAAACTTCCCGTCGTTAGCCCAACTGGGTGAGCCCATGACTCCCACCAGCCTCCGCCACTCATCGTCGGAGAAACAGACGATGGTGCACCAGTCGTTGTACCCTCCTGGGCTGGTCCGGTAGGCATTGTGAGGAGCCACCGTTCGTTCCCGGTAGTTGTTCACCAGAGGCGTGCCCGGCCAGTGGGCTCGATTGCCCGCTGGAAAGCCATCTCGTATGGTGGAACGTCCGTTGACCTCCATATCCAAGAACGAGGCTCCGTTGAGAGGAACACCGGTTATCCACTGGGACTGGTCTACGTGCTGACCCTGCCCTGTCATGTTGCGGTGGTACAAGGCGCTAAGTGCATAAATAGCCCCAAAATAACCACCTGTGTCGTCCATGTAGGACCAGCCCCAGCCTGCGGGCTGCTCGCCTGGCAGCCCTGACGTGTAGGTCAGGCCAGACAGGGCCTGAGCGATGGGCCCCATAGTCTGATAGTCCTTGTCGCGTCCCGTGTGTCCGAAGCCTGACATCGATAGGTAGATGATATCAGGGCGGAGTTTCTTCATATCCTCATAGCCGAGACCCCACTTCTCAAGCACTCCAGAAGCGAAGTTTTCGATTACAATGTCTGACACGGAGACCAAACGCTTGACCAGATCGAAACCTCGTTCCGTCCTGGTGTTGAGGGTAATGCTCAGCTTGTTGGCGTTGTTATCGCTGAAATGACCGGATGTGTTGAGCGTGGGCTCAAAGCCCGGCACAGGCTGCCCTCCTATACCTCGAGTGTTGGGGCTCTGGGGCCACTCCACTTTGATCACCTCAGCTCCCAGTGCTCCCAGCCAACGGTTGCACCAGGGACCTGCTCGGACCCAGGTGAAGTCCAGCACTCGAATGCCTTCCAATGCCCTTGGGGTAGTTGCCACTCTCGTCTCGGTGAGTACCATAATCTTACCTCCTATCCAAATACAATCAGGGCATGATTCACCAGGTTATGGATATACGAGTATAGTCTATTCGTTATATCAACGATTGGCTAGCTGAAATCTGACAGGTCTACTATCTTAGCCTGCGGTTTCCCTGGCAACAGTTCCAGAATGGCTACTTGCCCAAGTCTACGAACCTGCTTTGGCAGACTTGGGCTGCCAGGATTCACCAGCAGGATTCCTTGATGCTCCTCAACCACGGCATGATGAGTGTGGCCGAACACTATGATATCGATCGAGGCACCGAATACCCCTTCCACTGCTGCGGGCAGGCT
>JASLXI010000048.1 GCA_030740415.1 Dehalococcoidia bacterium | reverse complement strand
CGTTCCCGTGGGCCCTTTCAACAAGATTGGCAACTGCTGGGAGTAGGCCACCTCAAACAGCTCTACCTCATCTCCCACTGGCAGGTAGAATGGCTCTTCCTTGATTACGTATTCCTCGGTCTGATAGGAGGTGTACGTCTGCTTTTCAGTCATTGTGCCTCCCCACAGGACCCTTGCTGGCTAGTCGGTCTTCCCACAACGCTTGCACCTTACGCCGCAACTCCTCAAGGCTTCCATCATTGTCTACGACGATGTCCGCGTGTTGTACTCTTTCCACGGTAGACATCTGAGAGTTCATACGGGCTCGTACCTGCTCTTCGGTGAGGTTATTACGTGTCTGAATCCGCTGTATTACGTGGGTTTCTGGGGAGGTGACCACCCAGACTTCATCAGTAGCGTCCGTCCACCCGGCCTCGATGAGTACCGCCGCATCCAGCACCACTACTTGGGTACCCTCACGCCTCCGCTCCTCGATCTCATCTTCTATCCGTTGCCGAATACGGGGCCACGCGATGGCGTTTAGTTTTGCCATCGCCTCGGGATTCCCGAATACCTTCCCACCTAGTGTTCGTCGGTCAACTTCTCCATTGGGTAGAAGGACATCTTTACCAAAGGCGGCGACAACCTCCTTCAACCCGTCTGTGTTGGGTAGGTACACTTCATGTCCGAATCTGTCCGCATCCAGCACCACCGCTCCCAGCTCCTCCAGAATGCGCGACACGGCACTCTTGCCTGTACCAATTCCTCCCGCTAGTCCAATTACTACCATACTGCCCCCCTTGTGGCACGCACAGAGAATTTTATACGTAAATCTGTCTAATAACAACCCTGAGACACAAATCTCATCGGGCTACGCTCTCTCGAAGAGTCGTTCCATCATATGGCTAAATCTGAGACAATAAACAGCATATAAGAGAGCCTGTACTGCATAAAGAACCTGAGAGCGGTTCGAACACCTAAGAATGGTACCTGACTTTCGGAAAAACGGCAAAAGAGGAACAGGATGCAAGGTGGCAAATTAACTGGGGGGGGACTAAAAGTGCCCTGCATCAAGGATGCCAATCCCATGGGTGTAAACGGGCGCTAGCTGGTCGGCTAGTTCAAGGCGTCCCATCTCGCCAAGCTCGATATACAACTCAGCTTCAGTAGGTCTATTGGGTAGCTGGTACATCTGATTTATGTAGCAGTAGAAACCATACCAGTTGAATGTCTGGTCGACAGATATAGCTCCGGCCAACGCCTCTGTAAGGGCTTTGCGAGTCTCATGATTGATCCCCATACGAGGATTATATAGGACTTCCGATAAGACTGCAAAAGAGGAAATAGAAGCTGGAAAGCCGAGTGATCTGCTCTAGGCTTCTTCAAGCCAGTCCTCCCCCACCCTGAAGCCCGTGCCATCGATTCGCACGTCGTATCCGATGGTTGCGTCTGCAGGGGGTCTGGCCGCAAAAGCTGTGATGGTTCCTACCTTCCCAATAAATCGCTCTGCATAGTTATGTGAGGAACTGCCTTGCTTGACTTTCACCTGCTGACCCACTTGAAATCTGTGCTCATCAGTAGACTGCACATGCCACCTCCTGCATCGTCTTACAGGCTATTGTAGCACTTCCGCTAATTCCGTGAAAACGGAATTTATCCAGTAAGCGAATTAGGTACTTATTAGACAACTGGCACAATTCCAATTGTTCATGGCGGTGTTACCTCACCAGATACTGAAGGCGGTGGGTACGAGTAGCAGTCGAGGCTCTATCCCGGCTCTGGAATGGTACGGAATCCATTTTTCTGAATGAGGAGAAACAAGGGAGAAGTGCCGTCAAATATTATGGGTGAAAGGTTTAGCTCTGCTGCAGGGCGAGTCCTGACTGCTTTGCCACAACCATCTCGACTTCTTCCATCAGGGCGGAGAGCATCTCGGACTCCTCCACCACCCGCACCTTCTGCCCTTTGCGGAAAATGACGGCCCGGCCCACCCCCGCGGCTATGCCAACATCGGCATCCTTGGCCTCCCCCGGGCCGTTCACCTCGCACCCCATCACCGCCACCTTCACGTTGTAGCTCCTCTCCTGTAGCAGCGCATCGACCATATTCGCCAGCTTAATGACATCCACGTCCGCGCGACCACAGGACGGGCAGGCTACAAGGGTTGTGCCTTTCTCCCTCATGTTCAACGATTTCAGAATCTCATATCCAGCCTGGACTTCTTCCCTGGAGTCCGCGCTGAGAGACACACGGATGGTGTCCCCGATGCCCTCGTAGAGAAGGTAGCCAAGCCCCACTGCGCTGCGAATGGATCCGGCCTTGGTCGTTCCAGCCTCGGTGATGCCTAGATGTAGCGGGTATGGGACCATGTAGGCCAGCCGACGGTAGGCCTCCACCGTGGTCGGCACGTCAAAGGCCTTCAGGGATATCTTAATGCGATCGAAGTCCAGGTCTTCCAGAACGCTTATCTCCCACAGGGCCGTGGCCACCATGTGGTCCACCACCGAGAACTGTCCCTCGGAGGCCTCGCCAACCTTAGCCAACTCGTTCACGCCGTCCGTATGACGGTGCAGCCCCCCGAACTTGCCTATCTGCCCCACCGGGGGCAGGCTACCGAAGTTTACTCCAATGCGTATTGGTATCTGCCTCTCCTTGGCTGCCCTCACAACCATTGCCACCTTCTCACTGTCTCTGATATTCCCAGGATTTAGACGAAGCCCATCCACCCCTGCAGCAATGGACTCCAGCGCAAGCCGATAGTGGAAGTGGATATCCGCGATGACCGGTATCTTGACCTGTCGTTTGATCTCTCGCAGGGCCTTGGCCGCCTCCATGTCAGGAACCGCCGACCGTATGATATCGCACCCCACATCCTCCAGCTCTTTTATCTGACGCACCGTAGCTTCGACGTTCCGGGTGTCCGTCTTAGTCATGGACTGAACCGTTATGGGCGCGTTGCCCCCCACCGTGACATCGCCGACTTGGATAGCTTTGGAGATCCTTCGAGGTTTCATTTAGGCAGGCTTTCTCCTTATATTAGTGAGGAATAGTCTATTTCAAGGAAACGGTAGGGTCAATTGCTTTATGTGCGAGATCGCAGCTTGGGATGATTGACGGTGAGCCAGCCTAGCTAGAGGATATTATCCCAGGTCTAGAGGCCTCACAATATCGAAGTAGATGCCAAGAACACCTACTAGCACTATGAAGAAGAAGACCACGGCCCCCACCGGGATTAGCTTACGCATATCGGGCTGCCGCCCCGTCACCTTCTCGTATAGAGCCACAGCAAAGTGTCCTCCATCAAAGGGATAAAGAGGTATGGTGTTGACCAGCCCGACGAAGATGCTAATATAGGCGATCAGCTCCAGGGTGACGTTGAGGCCGAACTGCTGACTGGCGGCGCCGAACTGGGTGATGCCGATCACGCTCACTGGCCTTACCTCGTCCAAAGCTTCGTCGTTGCTGAAAGCCGCACTAATAAAGTTGTTGAAGTTGGTAACAAACTGCCAGATTCCCTGGGCACTCAGTCTGGTGAATAAGGCCACATCACCGATAGATCTGCCGATTCCATAGATGGGATTGTCACGGTTCTTGCTGAACTTGGGGGACACCCCCAGGTACCCCAGCTCTTCGTCGGTATTGGGATTGGTCCTGGAAGTGAGGGTGGTATCCAATTGCAGTCGTTCCCCATCCCGCAACACCTCCAAGGTGACTTGCTGGTTGGGGCGGCTTCTAAGTATAGAGGTCAGTTCATCCCAGTTGGCAACAGACACACCGTCGACCGCGGCTACTAGATCGCCTACCTGGATACCGGCTATCACCGCCGCCGTTGGGGAGCCATCCTCAGTCTCGGGCAGCACTTGAGCAATCTCAAGCTGGGGTCGATTCCGATCTGGCTCTCCAACGACTACATTGGCAAACCAGAGCAGGACGAAGGCGACGGCAAAGTGAGTGGCAACACCGGCCATGACCACCACCGACTTCTCCCAGAAGGGTTTAATCCGGTAGGCTCGATCCTCGTCCTCAGGAGGGACTTCTTCCAGGGTATTCATCCCGATGATTCGGACGTATCCGCCCGCGGGGATGGCTTTAACACCGTACTCCGTCTCGCCGCGCTGAAACGACCACAGGGTAGGCCCAAAGCCCAGGAAATACTTCGTGGCCTTCATCCCAAGGGACTTCGCCGCAACCAGATGACCAGCCTCGTGGATCATCAATATGGCAAAGAAGCCCGCCACCACCATGAATCCCCCTAACATATTAGACCTCCTCTCAAGTCCACCTCAGACTACCCAGACCAGGCGCGAGCCATCGTTCGAGCCCAGTCATCTACTTCAAGGATGTCGTACATGCTGGGACTGGATATAGGGTCGTGTTTGGACAGCACCCACTCCACCAGATTTGGAATGGCGGTAAAGCCGATTGCGCCACCCAGGAACATCTCGACGGCCACTTCATCCGCGGCACTGAGTACCGTGGGATACGTCGCTCCCTTTTTGCCAGCGTCCAGTGCTAGTCTAAAACAGGGATATCTAGCCTCATCCAGCGCCTCGAAGGTCAATGCCCCGGTCTCCACGGGATTGAAATGGGGTAGGGCACAGTTCTTCACCCGTTGTGGGTAAAAAAGGGCGTGCTGGATGGGCATGCGCATGTCTGGAGAACTCAACTGGGCCTTCACCGAACCGTCCGTGAACTCCACCATGGCGTGCATGATGCTCTGGGGATGTATCACCACGTCTATCTTCTCCCAGGGCAGATCGAAGAGCCAGCGGGACTCGATTACTTCAAACCCCTTGTTCATTAAAGTGGCAGAGTCGACGGTAATCTTCCTTCCCATACTCCAGGTTGGATGCTTCAACGCTTCTTCCGGTGTGACCGTCACCAGTTCCTCCAGTGTACGCCTTCGGAAGGCCCCCCCGGAGGCGGTTATTATTACGCGGTATACCTCTTTATCCTCACCCCTTAGACACTGCCAGATGGCGCTGGGTTCGCTGTCCACCGGCAGAATCGGCGCTCCATTGCGCCTGGCCTCCGCCATGACCATCTCCCCAGCCATGACAATCGGCTCTTTGTTAGCTAGAACCACGGCCTTTCCTGCTTGGAGGGCTGCCATAATAGGCTTCAGGCCAGCCTTACCCACGCTGGCCGCGACTACCATGTCGACATGGGGGTGGGAGGCTACCTCTTCCGGGGACACCACCTGGCATCCCGGGGGGAGTCCGGTTGCGAGGATCTTCTCAGGTTCTTGGCAAGACACCAGCTTCGGATGGAACTCTTCAGCCTGCTGAGCCAGTAACTCCACGTTGTAGCCCGCGGCCAGCCCGACCATCGAGAACCTCCCTGGAAAGGAGCGGATTACATCGAGGGTCTGTGTCCCGACAGACCCTGTGGAACCCAGAATTGCCAGACCTTTTACTTTACTGTCCATATGGAAAAATGGTACACGACCAAGATGACAAACACAACGCTATCCAGTCGGTCGAGTATGCCTCCGTGGCCCGGGATGATGCTTCCCGCGTCCTTCACTCCAGATGCTCTCTTGATCATGGACTCCACTAGGTCTCCCACTTGAGCGGAGATGCCTACCAGTACTCCCAGGACGACACCCCTCCATACGGAGACGGACAACTCCAGCCAGGAAGTCAGGGCCAGCACTACCCCAGCTCCTAATAGGAATCCACCTATTGCCCCCTCCCATGTCTTACCGGGGCTAATATGCGGTACCAGGAGTCTTCTACCCAGGGCCTTCCCCGTAACGAGGGCTCCTATGTCTGTAGCAAAAGTTCCAAGGATTGCCACTAGGACCCACTCAAGTCCATCTATTTCCCTACGTAGGACTAAGAACAGCGAGAGCGTCCACCCTATATAAATGGCCCCAGCAGCAGTATAGACCCAGTCCACGAGGGCATCGTTGAAGCCACGAGAGGTGATTCCGACTTTTGAAAATACTCTTTCTAAGAAAGGCAGACCAGCGAGGCGGCGCAACTGGTGCCACGAGAAGACTACAGCTGCCCCCCCAAGGGCTATCCAGGGAGCAGGCCAGTCATCCCTGTGACCACTGACGATGAACGCTAGAGTCCATGCAATGCCCAATAATACTGCTGGCCTCGCCTCTCTTCGTTCCGCTAAGCGGTAGAATTCCAGCGCTCCCAGGGATGCGAGGATGGCTGCCAGCAGAGAAAGCCAGGGGAGACCGGCCCAGACGGCGGCCATTACAATGGGGATCCCAACAGCGCCGCTTATAACCCTTGAAGCCATTAGTTAATAATGTACGGGCCCATCGATTTCTCCATTAGTGGCTTCAGCAGACTAGGAGTATGGCAGACCTGAAGGAGGAGTTCTGAGTCCTAAACTTCAACTCTCCCAAAGCGACGATGTCGCTGGCTGTAGGCTATCAGGGCCATTCGCAGATCCTCCTGATCAAAGTCAGGCCAAAATGTGGGTGTGCAGTAGTACTCGCTGTACGCGGACTGCCACAGAAGGAAATTGCTCAGTCTCATTTCCCCCGCTGTCCGAATTATCAGGTCAGGATCCGGCACCCCGGCTGTGTCTAGGTAGCTGCTAAAAGTGGCCTCGTCTATGTCCTGAAGGGGTACTCCTTCCTGCACTATTCTCCGAACCGCTCCCAGGATCTCTGCCCTTCCCCCATAGTTGAAGGCAACGTTCAGGGTAATACGGTGGTTATTCTTTGTCAGCTCTACGGCCTGGC
>JASLXI010000047.1 GCA_030740415.1 Dehalococcoidia bacterium | reverse complement strand
TGAATAGGGCTGTTGCAGCAGGGCCAGTCCGAGCAGTCGCTTTCGAGCAGTCATTGTTCTCCTCAAACCAGACAAGACTAATGGGCTAGCGCGTTCTCAGCCGGAGTACCACGTGCGTTGGCATTGACTATATATACGTCAGTTCCCTTGAGATGGACTCTTTTCTTGTTTTCTTGCGTTGTAAGGGCGTATTGTCACGGTAAAAGGGACAATGAGGAGTGAGGGGGGGGTCAGGACAAATTGCTCTAGGCGATGGATTGTCGGCTATTAGGGCCTGAATGAACTACGGATTGCCCTGGTGATGTCCCTGATCCCATGGGAGACGAGGTTTGAGGTGAGGTCTGTGTGAAGAGGAGTTATGGATATGCGTTGCCGTCGGACCGCCCATATATCCAGCCCTTTTTCCATCACCCACCCGGGCCTCTCACGAGCGATCCAATAGTAATTGCGCCGTCCGTCATCTCCCTTTTTGACCACATCCATATAGGTCCGGCGTCCCAGGTGAGTTAGCGATACGCCTCGAATCTTCTCCAGGGGTAGGTTTGGGAGGTTTACGTTGAGGAGCAAGGGTGGAGCGAGTTTGCCTTCGGCTACTGCCTGGGCGAGAAGCCTTACCACTTGGGCCGCTGGGCCAAACTGTACATCTGTCAAGGCGGCTACGGAGACGGCTAAGGCGGGTATGTCCCGGAAGAATCCCTGGAGTGCAGCGCCCATTGTCCCGGAGATGAAGACGTCGTTTCCCATGTTAGACCCTTTGTTGATTCCGGAGACTACCAGATCCACGGGTTCTTCGATGAGGGACTCCAGGGCCACTATGGCGCTGTCCGAAGGTGTGCCCTCCACAGCGTAGGCATGGACTCCACTTACCAGAGGCACCACCTCCGTGGCCCTGATGAGTTGGCTCAGTGTTATCGCGGTACCGACGCCGCTCTGTTCCCGGTCTGGTGCAACCACCGTTACATTGGCAAAATCCTTCAATGCCTCCACGGCAGCCCACAGGCCTGGGGAGTAGATACCGTCGTCGTTGATGGCTAGAATCTTCAACTTAACTCTTCCGGCTGGGATGATGGCATAAGGTGGCGTATTTCCCTCAAGCCTGAGTAGTATACAGTATCATTTGGGTCCGTGGTCACGGCTAGGTTACAGTTCCGCACTGTAATGCTGTCGTCGGCAGCAAAGTTCAGCCTTGGTCCTGGCAGCAAAATCCGTCTCATGAAGTCTGTGTTGCACCCACGGCTGAGGAGAGCGTCCCCCAGGAACGGATAAACGTCCACGGAAATGAACTGCACTCCTGTAGGTGTTACGTTGGACTGGAACACGTCGGGACGCATATCTGGCTTACTGTAGAGCTAATGGGCCTGACGCCGGCCTGTTCGATGCAGGGTAGCTGGGGTCGTTTCCGGCCTCGGTGATATTGCGCTCGTTGCAGCCGCCAAGCACGTTATCGGGAGCGTAGATCCCGCCGCTCTAGAGGTGGAAGGTGAAATTGAAGGTATTCCAGAGTCTGTAGGCAAAGCCCTGGAGCGGGCCTGGGGATCTTCGACGAAGGGGCTGCTGGAGGCTGCGGAGCCGTCACCCTTGTCTATGCGAAGGATTTTTCCCCTAAGGCTGCCTAGGTCCAGGGCGTAGTTGGGCTCCCATATCTGCATGTTCCTGATGAAGACGTAAAGATAACCATCGGGGACGAAGTGGAGGTTCCCGCCAACATAGGCACAGACCTCCGATGTGTTTGGCAGGTCGCCGACGATGATGATGGGATACTGTCCCTTGCCGTCCACGTCCGTGAAGCGAACTATGACGGGGTGTCCTACATACTCTCGGTCGGCTACTGGCCCTATGAAGTAGACGCAGATGTACCGGTTTTCCTCAAACTCAGTGTCTATGGCCAGCCCCAGAAGCCCGAACCCACCGCACCGGACTACGTTCACCTGGGCGAAGGCACATGTCAATCCGAGATCGTACACTCGGATTCTGTCCGATAATAACTCATTGTAGAAGAACCTACCATCCGGGGTGAAGGCTAGGGTCACAGGGAAGGTGGCACTGATGACTCGTTCGGAGGTCACGTCGATGTCCGGGACCAACGCCTGTGGCGGTGGCTTAGGAGCCAGGGTTGGGGTGGGTGTGGGCGCAGGCGTTTCTGCGGGTAGTGGTGTGGGTCTAGGCTGCGACCAGACAGGTGGTAATAGCGAGAGCTAATAAGGGTATAGAAACAACCATTGCCAGCCTTATTTTCAACTAGTGCTGTTCTATTATAAACTACAGATAGACTAGAGTCCCTTGATTCCCAGAACCATGTTGTCTATCAGTCGTGTCTTTCCTATTAGTACCGCCAGGGAAACCAGGGCGGGCCCCTGGATAACCTCCAGTTCGTCAAGAGTGTCAGGGTTGGCAATGCTGACGTAGTCCAGTTGGGCCATGGGTTCGTCCCGAATCATTTTCTTTAGAGCTTCCCTTATGATCGGCGTTCTCTGCTCTTGCTGGCTATACATCTGATGTGCAACACACAAGGCACGGTACAGGACCAAGGCCGCCTGGCGTTCTTGTGGACTAAGATAGGCGTTGCGACTGCTCATGGCCAGGTCATCGGGTTCCCGCACCGTTGGCATCACCACTATCTCTACGCCCAGGTTGAGGTCGGAATTCATCCTGCGAATGACCTGTACCTGCTGGGCATCCTTCTGGCCGAAGTAGGCCCTGTCAGGCCTGACGATGTTGAATAGCTTGGCAACCACTGTGGCAACACCCCTGAAGTGGTCTGGCCTGGACTCTCCCTCAAGGCGGTTGGTGGTCCGTTCTACGTTGATCCAAGTATCGAACCCCGCGGGGTACATATCATCTGGCTGGGGAATGAACACCAGATCAGTTCCCATCTCTTCCAGCAAGGATAGGTCCCGTACCAGGTCTCTGGGATAGGCAGCGAGGTCTTCCTGGGGGCCAAACTGGGTTGGGTTGACGAATATGCTTACCGCCACGGCGGCGTTGTCCTCTCGGGCTCGTTTTACCAGGGACAGATGCCCATCGTGGAGTGCACCCAAGGTAGGAAACAGGCCCAAAGGGCGATCTACCTCCTTCTGGGCCGATACCATATCCGCGACGGTGTATACAAGCCTCATGGGCTAGCGTACTTGGGCCTGTAGTTCCGCGAGGATCTCTTCTTTGATGTGATAGATGTGCTCTCGGCTGGGGAAGCTCTGGTCTATTACCTCGCTGATGTACTCGGAGACGGCGCTGCTTATAGTCTCTCCCAGGTTTGCGTACTGCTTGGCATGCTTGGGAACGAAATCGGTGAAGAGGCCCAGCATGTCGTGGAAGACCTGTACTTGGCCGTCGCACTCCTTGCCCGCGCCTATGCCGATAGTGGGTATCCCAACCCGCTCTGTGATCAGCTTGGCCAGGGAGGCGGGCACGCACTCCAACACCATGGCGAAAGCCCCGGCCTCCTCAAGGGCCCTGGCGTCCTCCATGAGGTGCACTGCCGCTTTGAGGGACCTGCCCTGCACCTTGTAGCCTCCCATCTGGTTCACCGACTGGGGCGTAAGGCCTATGTGCCCCATAACGGGTATGCCGGATGAGACCATATGCCGCACTGTGGGGGCCATATTGACCCCGCCCTCCAGCTTCACGGTCTGCGCACCGCCTTCCTGGAGGAACCGTCCGGCGTTGTGCATCGCCTCGGTGATACTGGCCTGGTAGGACATAAAAGGCATGTCCCCCACGATTAGGGCTCGCTTGGTTCCCCGGGCCACGGCCTTTGTGTGATGGATCATCTCATCCATGGTCACGGGGAGGGTGGAGTCGTATCCCAAGACAACCTGCCCCAGGGTGTCTCCCACCAGGATGACGGGAACACCCGCCGCATCGACTATGCTCGCTGAGGTGTAGTCATAGGCCGTTAGCATGGGGATTTTTTCGCCTTTAGACTTCATCTCCCGGATATCGCTAATCGTTATCCGCATGTCGCACCTCCTACGCGCCTCTATGGGTAGCGTGAATTCAACCTGTGAATGGTGTCCTGGCTCCTGCGAGCCACTCTTCCAACAGTGTATTGAGTTCTTGCTCCTTGACCTGATCGATGCCTCCCTTTTCTCTTGCCATTTTCACCGCTCCAAGGGCAATGTGGCAATAGAGAGGAATGAGAGAAGGGGCGTGGGTCTCAAGGGCTTCAAGGTGTTTTCGCACTGTCCTCGCGTCACCTCGGGATATGGGACCGGTGAGTGCCGTGGGAATTCCCTGGGCCTCTAGGCTGTCCACGGTTCCGCGAAGGATGGGGAGGATGACTTCCAGCCCCTGCTCACGGGTATGTCCCATGGCTTTCCACAGATCTGCGGCCTGGCCTATCTGGGCTATCATCAGCCCGCAGGCTAGGAAGCCGGAAAGGTGGTAGAGCGCTCTGTGCTCCGGGCGGACCTCGACGGGCCACCCTCCCAGGGCACTGGACATTTCCTTCAGGGTGTCTATGAGAGGTGATGGCCCTTCGACTGCAAAGGCTACACCGTCGAAGGTTTTTGCTCCCTGGGTAGCCGCGGTAAACGTCTGCATTGGATGGAAGGAACCTACTATGGCCCCCTGCTTCCGGGCGGCTTCCAGGACTGCAGCCGACTCTGCACCGGAGCAGTGGGCAACTCCCGTTCCCTCACGCCACCTCACTTCGCCGGCCACGGTTCCGATTGTGTCGTCCGGGGTGGTGATGAAGACCAGGTCGCAGCCATCGGCCACTTCCTGGAGAGTTACATGGGAAACACATCCCTCTACACGCTCGGCAAGCGCCTCCGCGGATGCAAGGGTGCGGCTGGCCACTGAGGTCACTCGATAACCTTTTCCGTAGAGTGCTGAGGCCAGCGCGTTGGCGGCCCGTCCCGCACCGATGAAGCCTACACGGGGAGAATTACTGTCCACTATGCCCGCTTCTGAGCAGGTAATAGCTTACGCCGAGGGCCGCTCCTATACCCAGCAGCACTGCGCCCCAGAGCACCATCGAAGGAGTGTTATCTCCCACGAAGGCAGCGACTATCAGCCCCAGGCCAAGCCCGGAAGAGGTCATTCCCCAGGCCAGCAGACGTGGCGCTATAAAGCTGGCGTTCATTGTAGGGTGGTCACTTTGCTCATAGGAATGCCTCCTGGGTCGAGGGTATGCCACCTAGGCCTGTGGCTGTTAAGGCAGCCCTTACTACCGCTTGAGCCACGGCCATGGTAACGGTGGAACATAGCTGCCTCATATCCACTTCTGCATCGCTTTTGCCCGTGGCCAGGATGAAGACAACATCCCCGTCTGCCATGGAGTGGCAGGGGCGCACGGCTAGGGCCAGGCCATCCTGGCCCATCTGTGCCAGCTTGTTGGCCTGCTCCTTGTTGAGTGAGGCGTTGGTGGCGACCACAGCCAGAGTAGTATTGATGGAGCTGGTCTGAGGCTCTAGCTCTCTGCCGGGGTTGGCGAGGACATCCACGGTACGGAAGAACTTCTTGTTCTCTTCATCACGGGGGCCAGCCATGACCTGACTGGTTTCGGGGTCTACGACATCGCCTAGGGCGTTGACCACGGCCAGCGCTCCCACAAGGACGTTGCCCAACTGGATGCTAGAGGTACCAAGGCCCCCCTTGGTGGCAAGGGCTTTACCCATCACCTTGCCGACGGTAGCCCCGGTCCCTGCTCCCACGCTGCCCTCCTCCGGGGGTTGATCCGATGCGTTCAGGCAGGCCGCGTAGCCTTCCTCCGGCCCCGGCCGGACTGTGTGTGTGACAAGCCCAAGGTCGAAGATGATGGCGGCGGGGACAATTGGCACCACGCCAGGCCCGATATGAAATCCGATACCTTTTTCCTCCAGGTACCGCATGACACCGGAGGCGGCGTCCAGTCCGTAGGCGCTGCCCCCGCTGAGGAGTATGCCGTGTACCTGTTGCACGAGGTTTCCAGGCCGCATGAGGTCTGTTTCTCGTGTTCCAGGTGCTGAGCCTCGCACATCTACCCCTGCGACAGCGCCCTCGGGGCAGAGGATGACGGTGCAGCCTGTGGCGGCTTCTCGGTTGGTGAAGTGGCCTACCTGGATGCCTGCCACGTCGGTGATGGCGTTATGCAAGGGCGGGCCTTGCAACAAAATGGCCTTCCCACGCCTTGGAGAAGGCCTTGCAGATTCCCTTGAAGTGCTATTGTGCCGTCGTGGTCTCACGATCCCCGCGGCCCCCTGTTGAGGAATTTCCCTAGCTCACCGCTCCCTATGGGTCGGTGGCGTAGAAATTGTACCTACCATCCACCGAATTTGTCAATTCGTTTCACCATTCCAGTGCGTGCGCGTTCTTGACAGTTCGAGGAGTACAACGCTAGAATGAGGCTCAGGTCATCGAGAACTACTCCCAGATTTAGGCTTACGCGGAAGATCCATATTTGCCAACGAAGGGGGTGCAAGAGCGTGGCTGTGTCAGGAAAGGGGCAGACCCTCAATGAGTTCGTGGCCTCAGCATTTAAGGGCAATGCCCAGTATGATGGTCTGGATGCCGTCATCTCCGCCATTGCCGATGGAGCTCAACAAGTCCATCAACAAGTCCAATCCGCGGCTCTGGCGGACGTCCTTGGAGTCACTGGGGAAACTAACGTTCAGGGCGAGATAGTACAGCGCCTGGATACGGCCAGTTCAGACATCTTTGTAGATGTTCTCAGCAAGAGCGGGCGGGTCGCCGTAATCGGGTGTGAGG
>JASLXI010000046.1 GCA_030740415.1 Dehalococcoidia bacterium | reverse complement strand
ATGACGCTTCTGTCGAACTCTATGCCGTCTAATATATCTCCGCTAGGCACTGGTTGTATCCTCCAAAAGGATGCTGAGAGAGCACAATACTAAGAAATAACATACACTGTTCTCTTGGCGAATAACAGTCCAGACCAGCGATGCACCTACGCGAAGGCCTCAATATTGCAGACCGTGGAAGCGGATGAGGTCGTTAACGGACTGTAAGCTCGGAGGTAGCTGGGCTTTCTTTCCGTAGGTACCTGTGGATGGCGGCAGCAGCCCGTTTTCCTGCTCCTGCGGCCAGGATGACGGTGGCAGAACCGGTGGTAACATCACCTCCAGCGAAAACGCCGCTCCTACTTGTGGAGCCCGTCTCCGGATCCACCACAATGTGCCCTGCCGCGTTGGTGGACAGTCCAGGCGTAGACTCTCCGACGGTGGGATTGGCGTTGGTGCCCAATGCCATAATCACCATGTCCAACTCCAACAAGAATTGAGAGTCTGGAATGGGAACTGGTCGCCGCCTGCCGGATTCATCTGGTTCGCCCAGCTCCATCCGAACGCACTCCATTGCCTGCACCCACCCGTCGTCATTTCCCAGAATCTGGATCGGGTTGGTCTGCCACTCAAATATGGCTCCCTCTTCTGCCGCGTCGCGGTAATCTTCAATACGGGCGGTCATCTCCTTGATCGAGCGTCGGTAGACCACGTAGGCCTCCCGAGCACCGACACGAATGGCAGTGCGCACCACATCCATAGCAGTGTCTCCTGCGCCGATGACTGCCATGCGGCCTCCCATCTTCATTGGCGTGTCGTATTCCGGGAAGCGGTTGGCCCTCATCAGGTTCACCCGCGTAAGAAACTCGTTCGCGGAGTAGACACCCTTGAAGTTTTCGCCAGGGACACCCATGAACTTGGGAGAGCCGGCTCCACTGCCGATGAACACCGCTTCGTACCCCAACTCATCCATGAGTTGGTCGACAGTGATGGTTCTGCCGATGACTATGTTGTTGTGCAGTTCCACCCCTTGAAGCTTGAGCTTTTCTATCTCAGCAGCGACGATTGTCTTGGGCAACCGGAATTCTGGAATACCGTACATTAGGACTCCACCGGAAGCATGGAGCGCTTCGAAAAGAGTTACTTGGTATCCCAACCGGGCCAGGTCCCCCGCCGCAGTAAGACTGGCCGGGCCTGTGCCCACCACGGCAATCTTGTGCCCGTCTGCTTTTGAGGAAGGGGAAGGCTTGCTGACGTTGTCAGACGGAACGGTGCCATTGTTGCTAATCGACTCACCATCATCGCTAGGCGTTGCGGAGTCATGGGCCAACTCGTAGTCTGCCACGAACCTTTCCAATGCTCCTATGGCCACTGGCTCTCGTTTCCCATTCACGACGCACTGTAGCTCGCACTGATGTTCCTGGGGACACACCCGACCGCAGACAGCCGGCAGCGAGTTAACCTCTTTGATCCGCTGCACCGCTTCCAGGGGTTTGCCCTCAGCTATCAGTTTGATGAAGTCGCGTATGGGGACTCCCACCGGACATCCCTGCTCGCACAGGGGAACCTGACACAAAATGCACCGCTGTGCCTCTGCCAGGGCCTGGGCCGGTGTATAGCCCAGAGATACCTCGCTGAAGTCCTGGCGTCGTTCCAGAGGGTCCATGCGAGGCATGGGCGTTTTCTTCGGCTGGATCATAGGCATGCCTTAACTATCCTCCTGCCTTGTCTAAAGTCAGAGACATCTGCTCTTCTTCGACATACATCTTTGATCGTATTGTGGCCTCGGCAAAGTTTACTTTGTGGGCATCGAAGAATGGCCCGTCCACGCATGCGAATTTCAGTTCATCGTCCACCGTGATTCTGCAGGCTCCACACATTCCAGTGCCGTCTACCATAATGGGATCCATGGATACCTGAGTCCGCAGGCCGTAGGGCCGTGTGGCCTCCGCTAGCGCACGCATCATCGCCACTGGCCCAATAGCAATGGCCTCGTCGAAGCTAATTCCCTGGTCGATGAGTTCCGTTAGTTGGATGGTAACGAAGCCGTGAAATCCACTGGAGCCGTCGTCGGTGCAAATATACAGATGATCGCTGACCGCGCCCACCTCGTCATCGAGAATTAGGAGATCGCTGCTCCGAGCGCCGACTATGGAGGACACCTCGACACTACGAGAGTGCAGCTCTTTGGCCAGTGTGAGAATGGCCGCGGCGCCAAAGCCACCCCCCAGTAGCGCCACGTGTCCACGCTCCGGTAGGGGTGCCGGGCGGCCAAGAGGACCAACAAAATCCAGGATTTCGTCCCCTTCCCCTAGGGCACTGAACATTCGTGTGGTCTTACCCACCTCCTGCACTACTACCGTTACTGTGCCCTCACCGACATCGTAGTTGGTAAAGGTGACGGGTATACGCTCTCCACTCTCGCTGATGCGCGCCATGACGAACTGCCCCGGCTGGGCATTGCGGGCTATCATAGGAGCCTCCACCACAAAAAGGCTGGTGATAGGGGTGAGACTGCGCTTTTTTAGGATTCGTGCCATGTCTAACGGGTCTCCCTTAAAACTAACCTTTATCCTATTTACTCTCTCATACAGTATCAAGTGGGAGTGAAAAGACGTTGCATCAAAGGTCAGGGTGCTCGTGCATCGCTTTCAGACGCCGCCAGCGTCTCTCTACCTCGGTTTCAAAGGCCTCTATGCGGGCCTTATACTCCGGTCGGGTCAGGTGGCGGGTCTTGCCCATTCTTCCCAGCCATTGGGAGACAGATATCTTGCGTCCCACAGGCTCCGGGTCGTACGTGATCTTGGTCTTGCCGTGCTCCATCTCGTATAGGGGGAAGAAGTTACAATCCACTGCTTCCTGAACTATGTCTGTGCCCGTTTCATCGGCAATTCTCCAGTTCAGAGGGCAGGAGATGAGGACCTTGCCGAAGGCCAGCCCCTCATTCTTGGCATACCACTGAGCCTTGGCTGCTTTCTTTACTAGGTCGTCGGCATATCCCTCTACTGATGAAAAGACGTATGGAATGTGGCAGGCAGCCATGATCTGAAGCGTGTCCTTGTGGTGAGAGGGCTTGCCTCCCTGGGCCGACCCCACGTGGCTTGTGGTTGTCATGTGGCCGATGGGTGTGGAGTAGCTAAGCTGGCTCCCGGTATTCATGTAGCCCTGGTTATCGTATTCGAGGATAATCATCTTGTGGTTGCGTAATGCCGCCCCGATTGTGGGCCCCATGCCGATATCCATGCCACCATCGCCGGTGACCATCACAAAAGTGATATCCTCATCATCTGGGATTTCACCCCGGCGCTGTTTTTCGTGGAACATCTCCACCAGCCCTGAAAGAGTGGCCGCACCGTTCTGGAACAAATTGTGGATATAGGTCACCCTGTGTGAGCTGAAGGGAAAGCCGGTGGTGACAACCATGGCACAACCAGTTTGGTAGAGGACAACTATGTCCCCCTCCATGCCTTTGAACAACTGGTCCAGAGCGGGAAATATACCACAGCCAGGGCAGGCACCGTGGCCTGGTGCGATGATACGCGAGCGTGTGGCGAGCTTCCACAACGGCGGGATCTGGACTTGAATCTCTCCGGTCTCCGGTTCGCGAGTCGTACTCACTAGGCCGGGTTTCATCTCTTCTTTGGTAAACGGCGGAATCACCCGGGAGGTGTTACTGCTGTTGGGATTACTCTGGGTGATGCCATGATAGTCGAACAGCTTCTCCACTTTGCCAGTATCCGCCGTCTTCAGGGCGAGATGGAAAAGGGCTTCGGCGTCCTCGTTGAGGAAGTCCTTCCCTCCCAGGCCGTAGATGCGGCTGAGGCAGAGGGTTTGATTAGTCGGGTCGTCCTTCAGGGCAGCTTTCACCTCGTGGGTAAGCGCGTTTCCGTGGCCACCATAGGAATCGGCCCGTTCGGCAATAAGAACGGCTCTGGTATTGCGAAGGGTATCTCGGATCTCCTCCGCCGGGAATGGACGCAGTACGTTGGGACTGACTACTCCTACTTTCAGGCCTTGCTCTCTTAGCTGGTCAGCCGCATCTTTGGCTGTCTCTGCCGCCGAGTTGAGCAGGACCAGTGCCACTTCTGCATCTTCCATCCTGTATTTATCTATTGTGGGATAGGTGCGTCCACTGAGGCTACCGTACTCCTCTAGAATCTGTGGCAACACTCGGTGAGCAGCTTCCATTGCCAGGTTCAACTGGTACTTGCTGTTGATGAGGTCCGGATCGTTCATATAGGGGCCAACAGTGATAGGGTTTCGGGGATCAAGAGTAGTATGAGTGGCTTGATAGCTCCCCAGAAATTCCTGCACTGGCTGTCTATCCTCAAAATATGAGACCTGACGCTTCTGGTGGCTGGTGAAGAAGCCATCATAGGCGACTATGACTGGGAGGCGCACCTCTGGGTGCTCGCTCAGCCGTACCGCGACGATGTTCAGGTCATACACCGCCTGGGGGTTTCGGGCGAGAAGAATGATCCAGCCGGTGTTAAGGGCAAAGTACAGGTCTGAGTGGTCTCCACGGATGTCTAGGGGGCCGTTGATGGAGCGAGTGACCAAATCCAACACCATCGGGAAGCGCGTGCCAGATTGCACGGGGAACTGTTCCAGGGAGTAAAGGAGGCCTTGGCTGCTGGTGGCGTTGAATACTCGGCCTCCACCGGTGCTCGCGCCATAGCAGATGCCTGCCCCTCCGTGCTCGCCGTCGGCGGCGACCAGGCGTATGTCGTGCTCCCCCTCCGCATACATCTCATCCAGGTATTCTGCAATTTCCGTGGATGGAGTGATGGGGAAATACCCCATAATGTGGAAGTTAATGTGCTTAGCCGCCAAGGCCGCCATTTCGTTGCCGGTCTTGAAATCGAGGTTCTGGCTCTTAGGCAATCCTTGAGTGCGCCTAGTGCGTTTGGTGGTGGCTACCATATGTCTTTTCCTCTTCTCCTACAGGCTTCAGCCACTGGCAGAGGGTGCGTTGGACGATCTACCGTCTATTTGAGGGAACAGGGGGACTCGGTGGGTATCGGCGTAGCCCTCTACTTCCCGGTCCCAGGTTAGGGCCTCAGTGGGACAGGCATCAATGCACTTCATGCATCCCTTACAGTACTTATAATCGATGCCTTGGAGTCGGTTGGTCTGAGTGCCGTCCTCTCCTTGTTCCACAGACCAGACGAAACAGAAGTCAGGGCAGACCAGGTCGCAAAGGGCGCAGTCAACGCACTCATCCCGGTGAAAGCCGGGGATGTAGCCGCTGCGGGAGGCCGTAAGGTCCTTGAGGACGGAATTGCCAACATCGACCACCACCCCCCCCATGACCGCGTCCAGGTAACCGAAAGGAGGTCCAGATCTGGCATTACCCTGGGTCTGAGCCGCATCTTGGCTATTGAACTCCTCGAGTACGAGGTCTGAGTAACCCCGGTCGAAGGTGCGCAGATTGCTCTCTAATAGCTGCGGATACCGTTTGCCCAGTGTTGCCTCAATGACACTCTTCACGGCGTTTGGGTCGATGAAGCCCGAGGCTCGAGCCATGGCTCCCAGCATGGCGGTATTCACTCGCGACCCTTCGTCCACTGAAATTGTGAGGGCATCTACAACTCCCACGGTCGCGGCTGGTTTTCCGAGGCGCTGCCAGATCTCACGTGGGGAATGAGTTGAGTTTACAATGATGACACCATCTGGTAGAAGGCCGGCAGCGACAGGTTCCGTTTTGATGAGGCCCTCGTGGAAGACAGCTACAATGTGAGGGCGGTCTACGGGACTGCTGGTACGGACCTCTCGTTCAGGGGAACAGAAGCGTATATACGCTTTCACTGGCGAGCCTTTTTTCTCGGACCCGTAGGAGGAGAAGTTGGCGCCGTTCAGTCCCAGCTTCATCACTCCGACTTCGGCCAGAATCTGGCCTGCTACATTGGCTCCCAAGCCGCCAATGGACTCCAAACGAATGCCGAAAAAACCGACCTCGTCGGTCCTTGGCAATCGGATTCCCTCACCAGTCTTTGAGCTTGCCAATGTTACTCCTTGGGAGGATGCAGGTCAGAACAGTGTGATTTGCAAGTATGTAAAGCGTAATAAGTTTGTTCTGTACTAGTGTACTGGATATGAGATATAAGGCAAGGGCAGTGGTTTCTATCGCAGTGATAGGTCAAGACTATCGCTGAGCGAGTTGAAGTTGGGGCAATGGTAGCTATGGATTTCTATGCCCAAAGGGGAGTCTGTAGGATCCCCTGATTTGGATACACATGGCAACGAAATCAGTCAAGAGCGTATATCTGAACAAGAGTTAGTAGACATGTTTTTCTTACCAGATGGCGGGGACTCACATGGCCAGGCTGACCATAAGCGAGTCTGGTACGCGTCTCAGTCGAGTAATTCCAAGACAGACCTAGGATGGATGCAAACGACGGTCTCTCACGAGGGATGCGCTTTGTATCGGTAAGTGACGGGGCTACTAATGAGGTAGGCAAGCACTTTCCCTGCCAGGCCAACCAAATATATAATCAGCAGATGCCATCTGGAGTTCAACAGAGGATACCTGCATCTCGGGCTGCCCGTTTTCCATTATTCTACGGATGGGTCATGCTGGGGATTACCGGGATGGGTATGTTTGTGTCTGGACCGGGGCAGACCTACGCGGTCTCGCTTTTCGTGAATCCGATAATCGAGGAACTCGGCTGGTCCCGAGCTGCTGTGTCCGGGCTGTATACCGCGGGTTCATTGACCGCGGCTGTCAACATGTTCTTTGTGG
>JASLXI010000045.1 GCA_030740415.1 Dehalococcoidia bacterium | reverse complement strand
TCTACCGGTGTTCCCCTGGTTATGATTCATCACGTAGACTGGTTTTTGACGCATGTCCCGAGAGCGCTCGGCAGTGGTGAAGACAAAAGCCCCAACCGAGTTAACCGGCCTATCACAGTCCCAGATCTTGATGGGCCAGAAGGTTGGCCTAGAATTAATGTAGTCCTCTTTGCTGAGTCCTGAGGCCCCATTCTGAAGATAGAAGCTCCACCCCTCAAAATCTGACGGTTGTTTTATCAGGCCGTTTCGATGCTCGTTGAGGATGATGGGGGCCCTCATGTCATCCCATTCCACACCGTACTTGGCACAATAGCCTTGGAGAGGTCGAGCGTCCTGCCCACCCGCGGCACCCCAGGGAGTGGTCCATTGACGGCTACCGCTAGCAAAATCACCTGCGTTGTCCCCGCCCCGGCGATACCGGCCTTCCAGGTTATTCGCCGTGTAGACGTATACCCCGACCTGGTACATGCCGTCGGCGCACGCCTGGGCCGCAAATCCCATACCTTCACCGATCGCGGGCGCGTTATCTGGGGCATATTTAACATTAGTTAACTCCGGCATCTGACTAAGCAACCATTTGTTAGTCACGACGCTGATGCCGTCCTCGGTATCATACGGCGGCGAAAAGTACGGACGGTCTGGCCCCCACTGGCCTGCGGGACCCGCAACACCGGCTCCTGCCATATTATCCGGGCAACAGAGGAGCCCATCGACCTCCTCCGGCTTTACGCCCGCGTCCTCCAAGGCACGCCTGATGGCGATAATGGCATATGCGCCCAGAATCTTGTCCATGGATGTTCCATCCCAGCGCCGGTCAACTGGGGATTGCCCCCAACCGGTGATGGCAACCTTGCCTTGGTGCTGCCAAACCCCCAGCCCTAGTTTATCTCTTCTCCATCCTATCTCCAGCGTCGTCACAGCTCACCCCTTTCTGCATAAAGCCTCTGGATTCACGCTCTTCGACGGGGACTAGCCTATAACCCGCCACTCGTGGATAAGTTGGCCAGGCGCAACTTCCTCAAAGATCACCTCAACTGGAGCTCCTACTGGGACCTGCCTTGCAGGGACACCGGGGAGGTTTGAGTAGAAGTTAATACGAGGGTCCTCGTCGAGGCTTATCAGAGCTATGTTGAAGGGCTGATCGGGTACACGCCGCTGTAGCCTGCTATCCTGGGACACCATATAGGTTGCGATGTGTCCTCGCCCTTCGACGTCTTTCCATCCTAAGTTTTCAGAGCCACAATCCTGGCACTTTGGTCGGGGTGGGAACTGCATGGTGTTGCAGTCATTGCAGCTCTGTACAGTCAGTCGCCTCTCATTTATTGCATCCCAGAAGGGCTTGCTCATCTCGTCAGGTACTGGGATAAGTTTTGGCAATTCCGACCTCCTTACTTACACTAGTTACACTTGCTGGGCACTGTCAGGCAGATCGAATACTTCATCCTTGACCGCAGCCTATCGGTTAAGTTTGCCCAATTATAGCACTATGCCCATCAGATGAGATTCAATGGCGTCATAGGCCCTTGAGTATCGGAGTAGCTCAATCCCTTCGAATAAACGCCCCTAGTATAAGTTGCCTACTTCGGCTGAAGATTCGATCAGAATCCTGCTTACCACCTAGATTAGTCCATTTACCTACCTGACTCAGAAGTGTCTTGCGACCTTCGATTATTTTCTGCTATTCATGAACTGGCATCTTGTACAGTGGAAGTGCAAATTAGCAAATACCAGGCCAAGATCGTCGGTGGGTGCACCCATCTGCACGCTAGAGTTTGGGGATCAGCCGAGGTACGTGTACTTTCAAAAGAGCACATTGGGCAAGTCCCATCGGTCTACACCCTCAGTATCTCCTAGCGCTTCAGCGTCTTCTCCGGCGAGGCCTGTAGATTCTCCCGTACAACCTAGCTGCTATTAACGCCGATAGATCTGCAAGTAATTAGTATCTAACCGTACGGATGAGGCACTGTTATCGGGGTGAACCTCCACTTTAGTGCTACCTCCCATCTCCCGTCTGGTAACCATCTGAAGACTTTGCTCCAGCGTGAGCCCTTCATACCTATGCAAGGCGTAACCGCCAAATAGAAGAAACTTCGTTCCGGGTGGCGACTGATGGGCAATCTTCAAGGCGATCGCAGCATGGTTGTTAATGTAATTGAAGACGGTAGCAAAGTCCTCAAATCTTAGGCCTGTTTTTGCATAAGTGTCATCATCTCCAAAATCCCCTTGCAATATCACCTTTGAAGCTCCTCTCAGTCCAAGGCTTCTCAGGCTCTCAAAGTGATGTCTTGATTGCCCAACAAGCTCGTCATCGTACTCTACCCCTACGGTAGGTAAGCCGTGTACTAAAGCAGCAAGAGCGACTACCCTCCCATCTCCTGACCCGGCGTCAAGAAATAGCCCAGACGTTTCAATCGCTCCGGATTCCAGAAGGTATTCCAATGCAGCGTAAACTTCAAGTATGGGAGAGGGGGCAAACTGTCCCACCGCTGTATTGTAAGTTCTCCCTAAGCTGATTACCTTCGCGTCGACACGGTCATAATAACTTGTGAGATCTCCAAGTGGGCGTCCTTTGGGGTGATTATGTCCTGAGTTCACGACGTTCCTGTTCAGACTACTCCCTCAGTATCAACCTGCGCCTCAGAACCCTCTCCAGACTCGGCTGCATTTCACAGATACAGTACCCTAAAGATGTAGCGCTAGTCGAGACCGCAGCAAGACATCCGGCAAGTCAGTCTCTCGCATGAACTGAACAAGGTGGCGATGCAGTTCCTTGGCAACCTCTGGTTTGTCCTCGATCACATTCCGTTGCCGTACCTGATGATGCTCCTCGCTGCCCCGTTGCATCCACCATGCGGCGTCGGGCTTACTACAGCATTAAGGACCCTCATATTTTGTGAACCTATAATCGGATCATGAAATCTTGCGGCTGTCGCGTGAAACGCGGGCAAAGAACTTTCTTCAATCTACCAGACAGGACTGCTCACGGGATGTTAGTATGGGTGCGGATATTCCTGTACATGATCGAGAACTAGGAGGCACTCATGAAGATAGGTCTCATCTCGGACACCCACATACCCGGCGTGGTAACGGAGGTTCCATCGAAGGTCGAAACAGCCTTTGAGGGCGTGGAGCTGATCCTTCACGCCGGCAATATCTATATTCCTACCATCTTGGACTGGCTGGAGCGCATTGCACCAGTGAAAGCTGCGGGGAGTCTGGACAGGGACAAGCAGAGCCACGGTGATCCGAGGGTCGAGGAGAAGCAGGTCGTAGAGGTGGAGGGCCACACAATCGGCGTGATCCACGATCTGATGGTACCGGGATTCGGAGGATGGATCTATCCGGGCTCTTTAACGGATAATTTTAGTTACGATAGCTCTCGTCCCATAGTGCCGGACGATATGTTCGAAAGGGCGGTGGATATCGTGGTCTTCGGGCACACCTGCACCGCCATGGTGGAGGTGTACGGCAGTACCATGCTGATAAACCCGGGCAGTCCCACTTTACGCAATCAACTGATGAAGATAGGTACTGTGGTGGTACTTGAACTGACCCCGCAGGAGCGTCAGGCAAAGATAATAGACCTGGCTGAGATGGAGTAGTCTATCCCTGCCAACGGTTGAGTTGAGATGAAGTCAAAGACTAATCTGGCTGCTTTAGTCGCCTTTCTGCATTGAGCTTCAGTCCCCCTGGTCGGGATATCCTTCGATGCTTTTGGTATGTCGCGGGAGACATTACTCTTAATTGTGATTCCGTGGTATTTGGGTGGTGCACTGATTATCTCGTAGTGGCTTGCGAGAAGAGCCAGATGAGACGGAGGCAGTTTTCTTTGGAATGACGCTCAAGAACAGGTAGTTGAAGCAACCCTGTCCCCTGGTCTAAAGCTGGACTACCGAGGTCTGATAGACGTTGGACAGAGCATTGATCTCGGACAGCACTTCCTCAGGCAGGGGGTCGTCCAAGCCCAGGATCATGGTGGCCCGTCCCCTTGGTTCCAGACGGCCCACCTCCATGAACCCGATGTTGATGTCGTGTTTGCCAGTTATGGTACCGACGGCGCCGATCATCCCGGGTCTGTCCTGGTGGTCGGTGAAGAGCATGTAGCCACCTGCGGCCACAATGTCTATCCAATAGTCATTGACCCGCACGATGTGGGTCCCGCCCCGCATGTGAGCGCCGGATATTACCGTCTTTCCCTGGGAGGTCTCCATCTCCACTGTGACTAGGCTTCCGTATTGCTCAACAGGAGGGCCCTTTTGCTCGGTGATCCTGAGACCCCGCTGATTAGCAAGCAGGTTTGCATTAACCAGGTTCACCCGCTCCTCGCTGATCGGGCCAAGGAGTCCAACCAGACAGGCAGCCTTGAGAATGTTGGTATCGTATTCCGCTATCTCCCCCTCATAGCGGAGGTTTATGGACTGCAATTGTCCCTGAGCAAGCTGAGTGGCAAGTTTGCCCGCGTAGGTAGCGGCGTCCATGTAGGGTGCGAGGATGGCCTGGGTCTCTGGCAGCACGAACGGGGCATTGACAGTGTACCTGGCCGAGTGCCCCTGGAGCACGGCAATGACCTGTTCGGCGACCTCCCTGGCGACCTCGGTCTGGGCCTCTTCAGTGGATGCTCCCAAGTGCGGCGTAACTATTATTTTGCCGTTCATGAGAAGAGGGCTGTCGACTGGGGGTTCCTTCGAGAAGACATCCAGGGCTGCCCCAGCCACACGACCCTCCTCGACGGCTTTGAACAGGGCGTCCTCGTCCACCAGTTCGCCTCTGGCAATGTTCAAGATGCGCACTGTGGGCTTCATGGTGGCAATCTCTTTCTCTCCTATGAGACCCCGTGTGGACTCTGTGAGGGGTGTATGCAAGCAGATGAAGTCGGATTCCTGGAAGATACGGGCAAGGGAGGCCAATTCTATGCCAAGGAGGTTGGCCTGCTCCTGGGAGACAAAGGGATCGTAGCCCAGGGCCCTCATCTGAAGACCCATAGCCCTTCGGGCTACCTCGGTCCCAACCTTTCCAAGGCCGATAACTCCCAGCACCCTGTTTCGCACCTCGATGCCCGTGAAGGCACTACGGGTCCACTCTCCGCGACGAAGGGACTCATTGGCCTGAGGTATGTTGCGTGCCAAGGCCATCATCATGGCAATGGTGTGCTCCGCGGCTGCGATGGTGTTGCCCGTAGGGGCGTTGACCACGGCTATTCCCCGTTGGGTGGCCGCGTCCAGATCTATGTTGTCGACGCCCACCCCCGCGCGGCCGACAACTTGCAAACGCTCGCCAGCCTCGATGACCTCGGCAGTTACCTTGGTCTCGCTCCGTACCACCAAGGCGTCGTACCCGCCGATAATGGACAGCAAGTCTTTAGGATCGAGGCGCAGCTTGACATCGACCTCCCCCTGCGTGCGGAGAAGCTCAACACCTTCGGGAGCTACGGGGTCGGCAACTAGGATCTTGGGCATCATCCGCCTCGCGCCGGTGAGCCTACTGGCTGGAATCCCACTTTGGGCAGAACGGAGGCTAGGGCATCGAGCACACCGCTAATGTCCTCGTCTCTTATGTAGCCCAGGTGGCCGATGCGGAGTATTTTGCCGGCCAGGCTGCCCTGTCCGGTGGCTAGGACCACTTCGTAGTCGCTCTGAAGTTGCCGCTGCAAGGCGCTGGGGTCAACCCCCTGCGGTATGTTGAATGCTGTGACGGTGTTTGATGCCCATCGCTCGTCGGCGAGCAGGGTGAGACCCAAGCTCTTGATGCCTGCTCTGGTCTTCTCGGCAATCCGGGCATGGCGCAAGTAGATGCTCTCCAGGCCTTCCTCCATCATCTTGCCCAGAGCTACGTCAAGGGCGTAGAAGACGGAGACCGCGGGTGTCCAGGGGGTCTGGCCTCGCTCCAGGTAGTTTCGTGCCCTGCCGAGATCGAAGTAGAAACGGGGTATCTTTGCCTCCTTGTAGGCGTCCCATGCCTTCTCGCTGACACTGACGAAGGCCAGGCCCGGAGGGACCATGTATCCCTTTTGGGAGCCGCTCATTGCCACGTCCACGCCCCAGTCGTCGGTGTGGAAGGGCAGAGAGGAGATGCTGCTGACGCCATCCACGACCAGGAGCTTGTCGAACTCCTTGACGATTTTGCTTATAGCTGCCATATCGTTGGTGATGCCTGTGGAGGTCTCGTTGTGGGTGATTAGGACGGCCTTGATAGCAGGGTTGTCCTCAATGGCTTTTCTGACAGCTTCCGGACCGGCGGCCGTGCCCATAGGAAAGGCCAGGCGGACGACGGAGCACCCGTAGGTCTCGGCAATCTCGGTCATACGCTCACCAAACTCACCGATTGATACCGCCAGAACCACGTCGCCGGGAGAGAAGAAGTTGACGATTGAGGCCTCCATTGCTCCGGTACCGGAAGCGGTCAGAATGACGATGTCGTTATCCGTCTTGAAGACCTTCTTGAGATCCTCTCGTGTCTCCAACAGAAGCTTCCGGAATCCCAGTTTGCGATGATGAGGCATGGGGCGGACCATCGCCAGCTGTGCCTCCGGCATCACTGGTGTCGGTCCGGGTGTAAAGATCCTTGTCCGGCGCATCTGGAAATCATATCACGGGCAAGGCGGTGGTCCGCTCCGACTCCCGTACTGTATCGGTCAAGGGCACCCTGCGCCTGTCGTTGCCCCGTATTCTCCTCGACCGAGACTTTGGTAGGTCCAGCCGGTGAATCCGCATTCCCCTCAGCTCCCTCGATCGGCGGAGCGCCGCCGCTGCACAATTCCAGTCACCCTCCCGAGTCTCT
>JASLXI010000044.1:6535-6783 GCA_030740415.1 Dehalococcoidia bacterium | reverse complement strand
CCTTCATAAATGCCAAGTACGACAACACACTTATCCGCTATCCACATCCAGCCTTAAAGGACATCCTAGAGGAAACCTACGGCGTCATCGTGTACCAGGATCAGGTTTTGCTTATAGCCCAGGCTTTTGCAGGATACTCGCTAGGGGAAGCCGATGTCGTGCGCAAGGCTATGGGTAAGAAGATCCCTGAGGTGATGCAGCATGAAAAAGAGAGGTTCGTAGATGGGGCTACCATGCAGGGGTTCGGC
>JASLXI010000044.1:4564-6525 GCA_030740415.1 Dehalococcoidia bacterium | reverse complement strand
AGAATTGGCTGAAGAGGTGTTCCAACTCATAGAGCCCTTCGCAGGGTACGCCTTCAACAAGGCCCACAGTGTAAGCTACGCCATGATCGCCTACTGGACAGCATACTTCAAGGCCAACTATCCGGAGGAGTATATGGCGGCGGTTCTGAATGCTCACGTAGGCCAGAGAGACAAGATTAGCAGCGATGTTACAGAGTGCCTTCGCCTTGGCATCCCAGTGCTCCTGCCGGACGTGAACCGAAGCGAGGCTGATTTCTCCATAGATATTAACTCGGATGGAAAACCCGTCATCAGATTCGGTCTAGCCTCCGTGAAGAACGTGGGGTCTCTAGCTATCCTCCCCATCGTAGATGAACGGAAAGAGAAGGGCTCATATCAGTCCGTGGAGGACCTCTGCCGAAGAGCAGACCTCGGGGGCGTCAACCGACGCGCCATGGAGAGCCTCTTAAAGGTGGGCGCCCTAGACTCCCTAGGAGACCGTGGATCTCTTCTGGCCAGCGTAGAGCGAATTGTGTCTCTGGCACAGAGAGAGGCACAGTTGAAGGGATCGGGGCAGACCACCATGTTCGACCTATTTGGCGAGGAGGTATCTACCCCCATCAATCCCATCGAGATGGAGGAGGGTGAGGTGCTACGGCAAGAGAGAATTGACTGGGAGGAGGATCTGCTGGGCACGTCTATCTCGGACAGTTCCTGGAGGAATCAGGCCAGAAAGGCGGAATCGTACGCTGTAATCTCGCTGAACGATGTCGTGCCTGAAATGGCCGGGCAATCCATAACTCTGGTAGGCCGGGTCTCTTCGCAGCGGAGCGGGCTCGCCCGGGACGGAAAACCCTTCGCAGCTGTTGAATTGGACCTCCTAGTAGGCAGCATAGTGGTAATGGTATGGTCCAACTCCTATGACAAGACCCGAGGCCTGTGGGATAAAGGAAGACTGGTAGAGGTGATCGGCAAGGTACGACTGCGAGGTGACCTGCCATCCATCACTTGCGATGATGCCAAGCCCTACGTCATCGAAGATGGCAATGGCCACACGCCGAATAAGGATGAAATCGTGTCTACGTCAGAGACCTCGGCCCGTACCCAGAACGGCGCCTATGCCTCGACCTCCATCGACTCCCCAAACCAGCAAAACGGCACACCTCCAGCCCCCCCCACCAAACTATGGATCAGGCTAGAGGAGTCAAACAACCCAGGCCATGATGCACACATGCTTAGAGGCGTTGTAAAGCTGCTGAAGAATTATCCCGGAGATGGCCACGTGGGGCTGAAGATTAGCACCGACGGCAAGACAGTCATAGGGGAGCTACCCGAGGTTTCTGTTGAATACTGCCGGGAGCTTCACATGGCGCTGGTGGACATGGTAGGAGAAGACGGGGTGGAGGTGGTGGGCTGGGCCTAAGAAGTCACATAGCACAGGGTACGGGACGATATAGATGGTCTTAGAACCCGCTCGTAATCACGATGCTTCCGCGCCGTAGACTTGTAATATGTCTCATACTCCGCTGAGCGTCTCTCCAAGCTTTAACCAGACCTCGGTCTGGGCCTGGCAAACAAGAAGGGCGTTGACCTTCTGAATCACCTCCAGAGACGCTCGGCTTGAAACTCCCAGTCCTTCCATTCCCTGAGAGAAGACCAATTGCTGACAACCATATGAGAGCCAGGAACAGACACCAAGACTAGGATCTCTGCAGGGAGATAACTAGGCCGCTTTAGTGACCCGCTCTGTAACTCAACCAGGAGGTCCTACAGCTCGTACGCTCGACCCGGAGTTACATTCCGGGTCATGATCACTTTAATAGTCACTGCTTGCCATTCTGCTCGATTGCTAGAAACTTGTATCAGTTTTGGTACTCCTACGTTATTTGAAAATATTGGAACGACAATTGATGCTATGTTGGATCCTTTATTGCAGAAAGCAACTTTTAAACAAGGCACAATGGAAATGATTAAACTTGGTG
>JASLXI010000044.1:0-4554 GCA_030740415.1 Dehalococcoidia bacterium | reverse complement strand
CCGTAGCCGTGTAGACTGCCGTCGCCTCCGACGACCCGGTGGCAAGGTACCAGTGGCGCCAGCCGATTGCGGGCCATCGCCTGGCCCGCGGCCCGCGCCGCCCCCGGGCGCCCCGCCGCCAACGCCAGCCAGCCGTAGCTACGGGTCTCGCCCCAAGGGATAGTGAGGGCGACCTCCCACACCTTCTTCTGAAATGCAGTGCCCACCAAGTCCAGAGAGTCGTCGAAGGTCGTTTCCTCTCCACCAAAGTACTGCTCCAATCGCCGCTCGATGTTAGGAAATGACCCTGCTGTTGCCTCAACGAGGTCAACCGGCTTCGACCACTGAAGGTACTGCAGTGTCATGTCGGGAGTTGGCTGGGGCAGGCTCAAGCAGCGTATACCCTTCGGTGAGACCAGGACGCCTACCCAGCCCAGGGCGGTGGAGACAAGCGAATACTGAATTGTGGAGTCTTGCCCATTACTCATTGTGTACCAGATGATCCATTTTACCTGGCCATCTTGCAACCTCTCCGTCAAGAATCCGGTCTGGATGGAGCTCCGCAATGTCCTGAAGAGCAAGAAGGATCAGGAGCGACGGTAAGTGTCAGTCCCTGCCTACAGATTGACCTCGCTGGCTAAGGCTGTCAACTGGTCCATGTGGTCTTCCAGGTAGCAAGTGCCGAAGTAGTAAACCAGGTACTCTTTGCCATCCCTCATCTCTGAGTACTGGCGCTTTGGTTCTAAGTCATGGGCGTGGAGGTATTCGTCTACCTTCTCGTCTTCGGGCGACAACTCACTATTGTCAAAAAGGAGGATTATCCTTTTTTCCTCGGCACTCAGATTAAGAACTTCCATCTTCATGATGACACCTCCTAAGGCTCTGGGCCTCATTATAGCTCACCTGCCGACTCTGACCAAGAGTCCCTATTTTTCGACCGTCAACCACCGCGCTACCTCCTTGGCATGGTATGAGATGATGATGTCTGCGCCAGCCCGTTTTATCGCGGTGAGAATCTCCAGAGTCGCTCTAGTACTCTCCAGCCAGCCATTGGCCGCTGCTCCTTTCACCATCGAGTACTCACCACTCACGTTGTAGGCGGCTATGGGATGGCTAAAGATCTGCCTGGCCCGAAATATGACGTCCAGATATGCAAGCGCGGGCTTGACCATGATCATGTCCGCCCCTTCTTGAATGTCCATCTCCATCTCTTGTATCGCCTGCCTGGCGTTGGCTGGATCCATCTGGTAACCCTGGCGGTCCCCGAACTGTGGAGTGGAGTCCGCGGCGGTCCTAAAAGGTCCATAGAAGGCCGATGCATATTTGGCAGAATAGGCCATGATGGGAACAAGAGGGTACCCACCATTGTCCAGCGCGCGCCGTATGGCCCCCACCTGCCCGTCCATCATAGCCGAGGGCGCAACCACGTCTGCTCCGGCTTCTGCATGGGAGAAGGCCACCTTGGCCAAAACCTCCAGGGTCTCGTCGTTATCCACCCGATCTCCTACGATCACGCCACAATGGCCATGGTCGGTGTACCCACAGAGGCACACATCCGTAATGACAAGTAGTTGGGGCACTGCTCGCTTTATGACACGAATCGCTTCTTGGATTATCCCGTTGAGGTCGTAAGCCTCCGTCCCAAGGGCATCCTTATGCTCCGGGAGGCCGAAGAGGAGTACCGACGGAATACCCAGTCGAGCGACTTCCGAGACCTCTTCCGCCAGTTTATCCAGGGACAGGTGATACACATTCGGCATGGGCTCCACAGGTTCCTGGATGTCCCAGCCGTGGGTAACGAACAGGGGGTAGACAAAATCCTTGACAGAGAGGGATATCTCCTGGGTCATAAGGCGCAGCATAGTTGACTCCCGCAACCGTCTGAGCCTGGACTGAGGAAAGGAGGAAGTCATTTCAGTCACCTCCGACCGCAGATAGAAACCCCACCAATGCATCGACCAGGCCTGGAATTGTGGATTCCTGGGCCACGACATCTACCGTAAGGCCTACATCTCGCGCTGCATCGGCCGTAATCGGGCCGATACAGGCTACGATCGCTCCTCTGAGAAAGGTCGCATCGCCATCCAAAAGGGCAAGTAAATTCGTCACGGTAGATGAACTGGTGAAGGTTATCACATCTATTTTGCCCTCCGACACCAGTTCTTGCACTTTCTCCCTGGACTCTTCTGGCACCACCGTTTGGTATACAACCACATCGTCGACCTGGGCACCTGCGTTGGACATACCCTTGGACAAAACGTCGCGTCCAGCGTCGGCGCGAAGTAGCAATATCGAGTTGCCCTCGATCCACTGATCCCTAAGCTCCCTTACCATAGCCTCCGACACGTATTTCTTGGGTTTGAGGTCAGCTAGGATGCCTTGCTCTTTGAGGGCTTCGGCGGTCGCAGAACCAATGGCGCATATTCGGGTGCCGCCAAAGGCTCGTGCATCCAGACCCAGATAGTGCAATCTCCTGAAGGCCTCTCTTACTCCGTTCACGCTGGCAAACACCACCCAGTCATACCGGGACATGGACATGAGGGCAGAGTCCAGTCGTGCATTATCTTCTACCGGCTTTATCTCAATGGTCGGTATCTCTAGGGGTTCCGCCCCATTGTTCATAAGAAGCTGCGAGATGGCACCTGCCTGGGCCCTAGTCCTGGGCACAAGCACTCGTTTGCCGAAGAGGGGCTTGTCGTCGAACCAGTGTATTCTTTCACGAAGCCTCACCACTTGGCCAAACACCGCCACCACGGGAGGAGTGATGGAGGCTTGTTGTCCTTTTTCCAGGATGTTTTCGAGGGAACCCACCACGGTGCGCTGATACGGCTCCGTCCCCCACTGTACCAGGGCCGCGGGGGTTGTTGAGTCCAATCCATGCTTCTTAAGAGTGTCGACTATGCCCGGCAGGGTCTCCCAGCCCATTAGTACGGCCAGGGTACCAGTTCCAGAGGCCAAGTGTTCCCAGTTGATGCTGGACTCCACCTTGGTTGGGTCTTCGTTGCCGCTAACGATTGTGACGTAGGACGAGACTTGGCGATGGGTCAGCGGGATACCAGCATATGCCGGAGCCGCGATGGCCGAGGTGATCCCCGGCACTATCTCAAAGGATACCCCAGCTTCTGCCAGGGTCAATACCTCTTCTCCACCCCTGCCGAAGATGAAAGGGTCGCCCCCCTTGAGGCGTACAACCATTTTCCCCTCTTGAGCTTTCTCCACCAGAAGCTGGTTTATCCCTTCCTGCCTCATCTGGTGGTTTTCCCTGGCTTTGCCCACATTCACCATCTCTGCATAGGGAGATGCCTCTTCCAGCAAACGACGGTCCACTAGACGATCATACACTACCACCTGAGCATCGCGAAGGCACTGTAGTCCCTTGGCTGTGATGAGACCCGGGTCTCCCGGGCCAGCTCCCACCAGGTAGACCTTGCCTAGCTCCTTCAACTGTCGGCAACCATCTTCAGAATATCTCCCGCTCCCAAAGACAGTAATTTCCTTGCAAGAAGGTTTCCAGCCTCACGCGGGTCCCCAGAAGTAGATTCTAGGGATTCCTTGACCATTTGACTTCCGTCCTCGGAGGCCACCATTCCCACCATGTGAAGTATTTCCCTTTCCACCGAGGCGTATGCCGCGATAGGGACTTTGCAGCCGCCGCCTATTTCCTCCACAAAAGCCCGCTCAGCGGCGACCGCTATGCTGGTCTGAGTATCTTCGATTTGAGCAAGAATCTCTAGCAGACCTTTATCTTCGGAGCGTATTTCGACGGCCAGAGCACCCTGGCCCGGCTCGGGAACCATTTTCTGGGGTTCAAAGTACTGGGAAATGCGGCCCTCAAGTCCTAGGCGGGCCACGCCGGCGGCGGCCACCACCACACCATCGTAATCTTGACCAAGGGCCTTGTCCAAACGAGTCTCCACGTTTCCACGAATGGGCTCCACTTGTAGGTCTTCTCTGAGTGCCCGTAGCTGAACCATGCGCCGCTGGCTGCTGGTACCGACGACGGCCCCGGACTTCATTTCCGCGAGGGGACAATCGGCCTTGCTGACTAGAACATCCCGAGGGTCTTGCCTCAGGCACACCACTACGACCGACAGATCATCTGGTATCTCCACAGGCAGGTCCTTCAGGCTGTGCACGGCCATGTCAATTCTACCCTCAAGCAGTGCCACCTCAAGTTCCTTGATGAAGATGCCCTTGCCCAGCTTGGCCAAAGGTGTCTCCGGCATGACATCGCCGGTGCTCTTTATCTCTACCATTACCGCAGAAATGGGATCAGCCAGGAGTTTGAGTCGCTCCAACACCTCTCCTGTTTGCGTCAGGGCCAAGCGACTGCCCCGGGTACCCACCACAACTTGCATCGATGTTTCCTCAGTGCTCTTCTATCTGTGTTCGGGGTGTTCGAATCTTTGCAGTGCCCAGAAGACACACGGCCAAGAGAATCAGAATCGTGAATGTGCTTACACACTGGAGGTGAATCAGGCCAGCATCACGGTTTGTTGCCGTTCAGCTTGAACAATTCCTGAGTCGTCTCTAGGTATCTGGGGTCTTCCTTGATGGTGGCAATGGGATGGTGCA
>JASLXI010000043.1 GCA_030740415.1 Dehalococcoidia bacterium | reverse complement strand
GACTCGAACGTTATTGGTATCGCACACCAGGGTCGCGGAGGTGGCGAACACGTAGTCGCCCAGGAGAATGGCAACGTTCGCTCCCCACTTGTTGCTGACCGTGGTCTTTCCTCGGCGCACGGCTGAATTGTCGACCGTGTCGTCGTGTATCAGGGTGGCGATGTGCAACAGTTCCACCGCGGCGGCCATTATCAGCGCGAGGTCGTGGTCGTGGGGATGGAACTTGGAGGCCAGGATGGTGATGGCGGGGCGGGTGCGTTTCCCCGGCGCTTCTAGGACGTGGCCCAGGAGTTCTATGAGCAGCGAGGGCTCTGCCACCGAGCTTTGCCTGCCGATGACGCTGAGCTTCTCTTCGACTGCTTCCAACTCGTCCTGTATTTGCTCGTATAGGGAGAGTGTGTTCAACGATCTCCTGTGCGCTTCTGTATTAGCCTATCGCTTGTCCTAGGCGTTCGAGCTCGGCGGCTGCCACCTCTTCCTCCAGCTTGGAGAAAAGAGGCTCTGGAGCGGACATGCTCTGGCCAGGAGGTAGGGCATCCGGCGATGCCTCCCATCCCCATCCCCGCTCCGAGATAGTATCGGCGAAGCCTAGCATACCATGCAGCTTCTCTGAGCTGAAGGGCAAGAATGGGTGGAGTGCTGTCTTTAGGCAGTTGATGACCGACAGGACTACCCATAGAGTGGTGGCCGTTCCGGGGAGATCCTCCTTCAGGGTCTTCCAGGGTTCCTTGGCTTCCAGGTATCGGTTGGCCTCCTGGGCCAAGGACATGGCGCTGGAGAGGGCGTTTCGGAAGTGGCACAGACCCAGGCTGTGGTCGACATCCTGGAATAGCTGGCTCGCTCTGGCCAGAAAATCTTGAGAGGCCTGGTCCAGGTCTCCTGGCTGAGGTATACGCCCATCGAAGTTGGGATAGGTGAAGGTGAGGACGCGGTGTACCAGGTTGCCATAGGTAGCCACCAGCTCGTCGTTGTTACGTCGTACGAAGTCGTGCCATGAGAAGTCGGAGTCGCTGGTTTCTGGCATAGTCGCTGACAGATAGTATCGGAGAGGGTCTGGGTCGTATCGTTCAAGGTAGTCCGGAACCCATACGGCATAGTTGTGGCTGGTGGATATCTTCTTGCCCTCCAGGGTCATGAACTCGTTGGCCGGCACATTGTATGGGAGATTCAGGCCTTCGTATCCGAGTATCTCAGCTGGCCAGCTAATCGTATGGAAAAAGATGTTGTCCTTACCAATGAAGTAATAGGCTAGTGCCTTATTACCTTCCCAGAAGTCTCGCCAGGCCTCTGGTTCTCCTCGGCGTCGGGCCCACTCCTTGCTAGCAGATAAGTAGCCGATGATGTTTTCAAACCAGACATAGAACCTCTTGCCGTCATAGCCCTCAAGGGGCACGGGTATTCCCCAGTCCATGTCTCGGGTAATGGCCCTGTCATGAAGCCCATCCTCCAAATACCTCAACGTGAAGTTCCGGACGTTGATTCGCCAGTGTGACTGCTCCTTAACCCAGGCGTAAAGCTGGTCGGTGAAGCCCGAGAGGCGCAAGAAGAAGTGCTCTGAGTCCTTTGGTACGGGAGTAGTTCCACAGAAGCGGCAATGAGGCTCCAGGAGATCGAATGGCTCTAGGGGATGTCCACACGCATCGCACTGGTCGCCACGGGCGCTGTGGCTGCCGCACCGAGAACATGTCCCTAGCACATAGCGATCCGGCAGGAAACGGCTTTCTTGAGGGCAAAAGGGAAGGGACATGGTGTCTTTATAGAGATGGCCTCGCTCCAGAAGACGCAGAAACACATCCTGAGTCACTTGCGTGTGATTCTCCGTATGGGTGGAGGTATAAAGGTCCCAGCTGATACCCAGCTGCTCCCATGTCTTGAGGAAGGAGGCGTGGTAGCGTTCGACGATGCTCTCTGGAGATACACCCTCCTCTGCCGCCCTCACAGTGTTAGGCGTGCCATGTGCGTCCGACCCAGACACCATGAGCACCTTGTTTCCCTTCAAGCGATGATAGCGGGCGAAGATATCTGCGGCCAGATAGCACCCTGCGATGTGGCCCATGTGGAGGGGGCCGTTGGCATATGGCCAGGCCACGCCAATGAATATGCGTTCGGACATAAGTCCTCTGTCATGCTAGAAAATGTCCTGCGTATTGTAGCACAGCGAATAAGCGGGGAGGTAGCACGCTGGCTGGCTCTTTATCGCACCTCAGGAAGGGTTCAGACTTTGGTATCTCTCTTGAGTCCCAGCCATATCTGGTAGACAACCCTGCGTGGCAGACCCGTATCCGCAGCTACCTGCTCCCGGGCCTCCCTACCAGATACTCCCTGCTCCAGGAGCGCGCGCAGTCTATGTTCGGCCTCCGGGGGCGAAGGAATTTCCCCACCGGAGTCGCCGTCGATGACCAACGTATATTCACCCCTGGGTTGCACGAAATGTTTCTGGCACTGGGACACCGTGCCCCGGAACACCTCCTCATAGAGTTTGGTAGCTTCCCGGACCGCGGCCATCGATCTGTCTCCGAGTATCTCAAGTAGGTCAGCCAATGTCCGCTGCAGACGGTGCGGCGCTTCGAAGAGGACCAGAGTGTGTGGCAGCTTGGACATCGAGCGAAGCAGTCCTTGTCTCTCTACCTTCCTGCGGGAGAGAAACCCCAGGAAGAGGAAGTGGTCCGCGGGCAAGCCGGATGCCGCGATGGCCGTTATTACCGCGGAGGGCCCTGGTACGGAGACCACGGATATTCCCTTGCCAACGACGGCCTGCACCAGCTCAAGCCCTGGGTCGCTGATGCCAGGGGTACCCGCGTCTGAGACTAGTGCGACGTCCCCTTCTTCCAGTGCAGTGATAATGGCAGGTATTTTCTGCACTCTGTTGTGGTCGTGGTAGCTGGTGAGCGGGGTATGTATGTCGTAACGGGCGAGGAGCTTGCGGGTGGTGCGGGTGTCCTCTGCTGCGATCAGTTCTACCTCCCTCAAGACCCGCAATGCCCGTAGGGTGATGTCTTCCAGGTTTCCTATGGGAGTGGCCACTACGTAGAGAGAGGGCATGGGTTTTCCTTCATGATAAACGATTTCAAGTGTGAGGTTCATTTTACACGATGCCGCCTTGGAATGTGCACTCCGACTGGCGCGGTGCTATACTTGCAGCACATTTCGTCACACCCTGTCCTAACGTTTTATTCCATTGAACATGAACATTGGAGTCTGTCGGATAGATCTGGAATTGCCAGCTAGCCGCTCCCTGAAGGACAAGCGAAAGGCCATTCGCTCGATCGTGGAACGTGTGCAAAGCCGGTTCAATGTTGCCATCGCGGAGGTCGATCACAACGATAGTTGGCAGGTGGCTACCCTGGGTATATGTTGCGTCAGCAACGACTCACGCCATGCCAACGAGATGCTTTCCAAAGTGGTCCAGTACGTTGAGGGCTGCAGAGAGGAAGCCGTTGTTGCACACTACGACGTGGAGACGCTTTCAGGTGTGTAGTGGCTAATCATCCTCGTGCGCCACATGGGTGACCGACTCCAGGCCGTCGAACGGGAGTTTTCCCGGAAGCGTTATATCTTGTGCTTCGTCGCTGCCGGTCTTGTCGGCTCAATAGGCACATCACCACTGGTTATCCCTATCCGGTCTTCCAGAGAACCCTCATCATTGGTGATCGAGATTCGCTCGTTGCCTCGGTTTGGAGGGTCTTCTGCGAGGATTGCAGTGGCTGCAGAAGAGGGCGTGAGATTCGGTGTCGGCACAGCCGACCCGCAGGCAGTCAACAGTAGTAGGCCCACTCCCCCTATGAACGGTCCATGTCCCACTATCCACAGTGCCCTCGTCCCTACCGCTCCAGCCTGAGAAGGGCTAGGAAAGCTTCCTGGGGAATCTCCACGTTGCCCACACGTTTCATCCGCCTCTTCCCCTCGGCCTGCTTCTCCAGCAGCTTCCTTTTGCGGGTAATGTCGCCGCCGTAGCACTTGGCAAGAACGTTCTTACGTAGTGCTCGTACGGTCTCTCTGGCGATAATCCTGTTGCCAACCGCCGCCTGGAGGGGCACCTCGAAGAGCTGCCTTGGTATCAGCATCCTCAGCTTCTCCACTAAGGCCTTTCCCTGCTGGTGGGCCTTGTCCCGGTGAAGGATGAGAGATAGGGCATCCACTGGCTGGTTGTTAACCAGCAGGTCCAGCTTCACCAGGGGTGCCGACTGGTAACCATGAAAGGAATAGTCCATGGAAGCATATCCCTGGGTGCGAGACTTTAGCTGGTCGTAAAAGTCCATGAGCACTTCGGACAGAGGCGCTTGGTATTCCATGAGCACTCGGGCATCCGAGGAAGCCTTACCCTGCTCCTCGGATGTCATTCCCTGTAGGTACTCCATACGACGAAACTCTCCTCGGCGCGCCGTAACCAACTCCATTACCGTGCCTATGAATCGGGCTGGCGCCACGATGCTCAAGGTAAGCAAAGGTTCTTTCATCTCAGTAATCCGATGGGCTGGCGGGAGCTTAGCTGGGCTGTCCACTACCACCTCGGTGCCATCGTCCGTGATCACCTGGTAGGCGACGCTGGGAGCGGTTATCAGTAGATTAAGGCCGTACTCTCTCTCCAGGCGCTCCTGGACTATCTCCATGTGGAGAAGTCCCAAGAAGCCGCACCTGAACCCAAATCCCAGGGCAGCGCTGGTCTCAGGCTCATAACTGAGAGCAGCGTCGTTTAGCTGTAGTTTCTCCAGCGCGGTCCGCAGAGACAGGTATTCATCTCCATCCGCGGGGTACAGCCCGGCGAAGACCATGGACTTCAGTGGTTCATACCCTGGTAGAGGCTCAGATGCGGGACGTTCTAGGAGAGTAATTGTATCTCCCACTCTACACTCCCCGACATTCTTGAGGCCGGTAGCTACATAGCCAACCTCCCCTGCATAGAGCCGTTCAGCTTGAGTCAGACGCGGCAGAAAGTTTCCGACCTCGATGATGTCCCCTTTGGACCCCGTGGACATCATCAGCAGCTGGGACCCCTTCCCAATGGAGCCATCGAAGAGCCGTACATATGCCACTACACCCTTGTAAGGATCGTAGGCGGAATCGAAGACCAGGGCCCTCAGGGAATCGGACATGCCTATTGGTGGTGGAACCCTCTGGATGATCTCTTTCAGAAGATGGTCGACTCCTGCCCCGTCCTTGGCAGAGACGAAGAGCACTTCATCCTCGCTAAAACCGAAAGCCTGCTGCATCTCCTGAGCGACTCGCTGTGGCTGGGCCACCGGGAGGTCTATCTTATTCACTACCGGAATGATAGTCATGTCATTCTCCAGGGCCAGGTAAACATTTGCCAATGTCTGGGCCTGGATGCCCTGAGTGGCGTCTACAACCAGGATGGCCCCCTCGCAGGCGGCCAGAGCCCTGGATACTTCATAGCCGAAGTCAACGTGCCCGGGTGTATCGATGAGGTTGAGCTGGTATTCGCCTCCCTCCTCGCCACGATAGACCATCTTCACTGCCTTGCCCTTGATGGTGATTCCCCGCTCTCTTTCCAGGTCCATCTGGTCCATGAACTGCTCCATCATCTCCCGGGAGCTGATGGTCCCCGTAAGCTCCAGCATACGGTCTGCTAGGGTGGATTTGCCGTGGTCTATGTGTGCGATGATGCAGAAGTTGCGAATGTGGCTAGTATCCATGTCAGATTTATCCTAGCATAGCAGGTCTCTGAAAGACAGGGTGATGCAATCGCGGCGCTCTTCTTATAGGAACTTCTAGGGGCTAGATGAGAGAGCTTACCTCACGCGTAAACAAGAATCGAGGGGGAGTACCCACTCCCCCTCGATTCAACATCCTCGAAACGTTGTGTCTATACTCGTAAGCAGGAGACCCAGTGGTTGGGAGACACCTCTCTCAAGTCGGGGACACCCCGCTCATTGGACAAGTTCTCTTGGGCTACCCCAGCGCAATCGTCGGTTGCTATTGGGCACCTGGGGTGGAATACGCAGCCAGCAGGGGGTCGGAGCGGGCTTGGCACGTCTCCTGTCAGCACTATCCGCTCTCGCTGGGCCTCTACAACCGGATCCGGGATTGGCACGGCAGAAAGCAGGGCCTTTGTGTATGGGTGCAGCGGGTTCTCATACAACTCGTTGCGGTCTGCAATCTCGGCGATCTTACCAAGATACATCACAACTATACGGTCGCTTATGTGACGCACTACTGATAGATCGTGGGCCACGAAAAGGTAAGTCAGGTCGAACTGCTGTTGAAGCTCCTCTAGGAGGTTTACAAGCTGGGCCTGAATGGACACGTCCAGGGCAGATACAGGCTCGTCACAGGCTATGAAGTTAGGCCTTACTGCTAGGGCTCGAGCCACCCCGATGCGCTGTCGCTGACCACCGCTGAACTCGTGGGGGAACCTGCTGGACATATAGGGGCTCAGTCCCACCGTGGTGAGTAGCTCGGCCACTTGGTCTCTGTACTCTGAGCGGCTTCTGGTTATCTTGTGCACGATCAGGGGCTCTCCGATGATGTTTCCACAGTTCATACGTGGGTTGAGGGAGCCGTATGGGTCCTGGAAAATCATCTGCATCTTGCGGCGCAACTGCCGTAGCTCCTTGCCCTTGGTTTGTGCAAGGTCCACGCCCTCAAAGGTCACCACCCCGGAGGTGGGGCGGTATAGTTGAAGAATTGTGCGTGCCGCGGTTGTCTTGCCACAACCGCTCTCACCCACCATCCCCAGAGTCTCACCTTTTCGGATGAAGAAACTTATGTCATCCACAGCCTTAACATCAGCCACGTGCTTCTGAATTACTATTCCCCGGCGGACAGGGAAATATTTCACCAGGTTTTTGACATCAAGCAGAATGTTGTCGTCTTGCATATTACCCCTTACTCTGAGCGCCCAGTTGATCAGACACCCAGCAAGCCGCGGTATGCCCTTCAGATATCTCCACCAGAGGAGGAATCTCAGCAGCACACCGATCCAC
>JASLXI010000042.1:299-6982 GCA_030740415.1 Dehalococcoidia bacterium | reverse complement strand
GACTCGAATGGACAGAGAGGATGTCGGAATCTACAACATTGAGACCACCAGTGGGGCAGACCTCAGAGAGCAGATATCGAATCTGGTGCATGAGAGAGGTTGGGGTCTGCTTAGACTGCAACCCATACAAATGAGCCTGGAAGAAATCTTCCTGCGCCTGACAGTGACGGAACCAGGTACGGTATGAAAAACACTTTGGTAATAGCCTGGAAGGAGACCAGGACGTATTTTGTCTCCCCAATGGCTTATATTGTCATGGCGGTGTACGCTGCCCTGGCAGCCTACTACTTCGTAACCAGCATCAGCGGAGTTCTGCCGGAGGCTACCATACGTGGTTACATCTTGCCCACCACGTTCATTTTCACCCTGCTCTCTCCCATCATAACCATGAGGCTTCTTGCGGAGGAGCAGAAGTTGGGCACTCTTGAACTTCTGATGACGTCCCCTGTGCGCGATTACGAGATTGTAATGGGTAAATTCCTGGCCTCAATGACTAGCCTAATATCTCTCCTAGTTCCCACCGCCTATTTGGCCATCGTCCTAGTGTGGTTCGCATCGCCGGATATGGGTCCTATGCTGAGCGGCTACCTGGGTATCATCTTCTTTGGAATGGCCACCCTGTCCGTGGGGTTATTTGCCTCATCCCTCTCTGGCAACCAGATTGTGGCCGCTGTGGTTGCTATGGGCATCCTCCTTCTCCTTTCCATCATAGATCTTGCCACTTCCTACGTAGGCAGTATTTTCACAGAAATATTCCTTCAGATATCCATTACTACCCACCTTGAGAGCTTTGCCAGAGGGGTAATCGATACCCATGATATGGTCTTCTACCTTATCTTCACCACCTTCATGCTTTTTCTCACCGTAAGGTCTCTGGAGTCTAGGAGGTGGAGGTAATATGGGAAGTGACCGCCGAAGGGAACAGCGCGTAAGAGAAGAATCAGGGAGTCGATTTAGCTTTGAGCGTCTAAAGTCCCGGGTGGTGGATGCCGGCCCCATCCTATCCCTGTCGGGAGCTGTGATGCTGGCTGGAGGACTTGTTGTATGGATAACAATTCGCGAGTTGCGGGGCCCAGCCCAGTTACTGATCTCTTTGGCTCTCCTGATGCTGCTCACGTCCGCGGTGACTCACTTTCCGGCTGTAAGAAGTGCTGCCACAGCCCGGACAGGAAGATATGCCGCCAACACCCTGGTAATGGTGACTGCGCTTGCAGCCATACTAGTGCTGGCTGGGTTTATATCCTTTGAGAACTCCTATAGACTGGACTTAACTGCCACACGCCAGTTTACCTTGGCACCTCAGACCAAGAAGGTACTGGATGATCTAACTGAGCCGGTGAAAGCCACCGTCTATTCCAGCCCGGAAGACAGCCGCCAGGAAGTAATCAAGCGGCAGGCCGATGACTTCTTCTTCGAGTTCAATAGGCGCAACAGGAATTTCACATATGATTTTGTAGACCCTGACCTGACACCCTCCCAGGCCCGTCGGGACGGAGTCACAGACTATCCCACCATCGTTTTCAAGGTCCCAGACTCCGAGCGTAACCCTTACCTGTTGCCCCCGATTTTCTTTGGAGAAGAGTTGCTTCTTGCAGAACAGGACCTGGTAAGCGCCACGCTGATTGTCACCGGCGAGCAGCAAAAGGTGGTGTACTTCACCACCGGCCACAGCGAGCGCAACACGGTAGACACGGGGGAAGACAGCGGCGGTTACGGCTTGGCCCGCGGCGGCCTTCTGGGTGACAACTATCTGGTGCGGACCCTGAACCTGAACCAAGTGGAGGAGATACCAGAGGACGCGGCAGTTCTGATAGTCGCCGGACCCAGCAACAGTATACTCCAGGATGAGCGAGATAAGATGGAGCGGTACCTAACCGGTGGTGGTAGGGCAATGTTCCTCATCGACGATGCGGTTAACACTCAGATGAACAAGCTTCTCAATCAGTGGGGAATGGAAATGCCGCAAGGTAGCATAGTGGATATCGCTAGCTCCACGTCCAGTGATACCAGGAGTCCCATAATACGACGGGGTGCTTACGATCCCCAGCATCCCATAACCATGCCTCTGGATGACACCTTCTTCACGGAAACAGCAGGTATACTGGATATCATAAAAAGGACCCCAGAGGACTTGCCTCCCAATCCCGATGAACTGAACATCTCTCTGACACCGCTGGCTGTTTCCTCATTGCTCAGCTGTGTTACTGCCGAGAGTGACGCAACCGATTGCTCTGGGCAAGACAACATACCAGGTCCCTTGCCAATGGTCATGGCGGTAGAGGCCGTGGCCATGATTGGAGAAGAGTCTCCTCAGATCGTTTCTGGAGAGGAACCGACGATTGCTTCCATGGTTGTCTTTGGAGACTCAGACTTCGCCTCAAATAAGTTCTATTATGCCCTGAACAACAGCGACTTCTTCCTCAACGCAGTGGACTGGCTGGCACAGAAATACGACCTGATTTCTATCCGCTCCAAACCTCAATCCTTCCGATTGCTAATCATCGATCAGAAAGAGTTTGACTTCATCCGCTACTCCAGTTGGTTCCTCCTGCCAACGGGGATTCTGCTTCTGGCTGGAATCACCTGGTGGCGAAGACGTTGAGATAACGTCGTGAGTATTCGCACCTCCATATTGCTGGTCGTATCCCTTGCCATGGTCGCGGGTTACGTCTTCTTTGTTCAACTCAAGCAGACTGTCGAAGTTCCGGAAGAACCTCCGTGGTTTTATAGTGTGGACCTGTCTGACATGACTCGTATATCTGTCACCGACCGAGGAGAAGAGGCTTCCTTCTTCTTTGGGACGGACGCAAGATGGCACATTGACGAGCCCGATGGCCTACCCGTGGGCCCGGACCGCTGGGGCGGCGTAGCGCTCCTTCTGACCGGCCCTAGAAGTCGTCGCCTGCTGGACGAACAGCCGACCGACCTGGAACCTTATGGCCTGCACTCTCCCCAAGTCAGCGTTGAGGTAGAACTGATGGGTGAGCAAACCATCAACGTCCTCCTGGGGCTGCCGACTCCGGATAGAGAGAACACATACGCTCAGGTGGAGGGATTCGACCAGGTATTCACCATATTCAGCGGCTGGGGAGAAACCATGGTTCGTTTGGTTGCTGACCCGCCATATCCAGAGTGGTATTACAACATTGACCCGGCTGAGATAACACTCTTTGAGCTGCTCACCAGAGAAAACGCCGTATCCATGACGAGAGACAGCGACGGGTGGCACTCCAACGATGTGGGGCAGAGCGCCGTGAATGAGGCACAGATACCTTCTCTGCTGGCATCCTTCGAGAGGCCACCACAGTCCGTGGTAGCATACAACGCCGTTGACCAGGAGCAATACGGTCTGAATGAGCCCCTATTCTCCCTCTTTGTTCGAACAGAGACTCCTGATGAAGAGGGCTACGCCGTCATCTCTGAATCCCGTTTCACCATAGGCAACCCTTTAGAGGATGGGACGGGATACTATGCCAGGACTCAGCGGGGTGAGTTTCCAATGCCAGATGTTTTCAGTGTAGACGCCGATTGGGTGGAAGGCATCCTAGCCGTAGCCGCCGATCCTCCCTACCTTGATGATGATGCCTAGGGGAACTGAGACCAATCGTGAGAGCAGACATCATCTCAATTGGCACAGAGCTTCTCATGGGGGAGTTAGTGGATACCAACGCCCCTTACCTTGCAGCCAAGCTGCCACCTCTGGGAATCGAGTTGCAGCGAATAACCCAGGCCAAAGATGACGTAGGTATGCTGGTGAAGACCCTTCAGCAGGCATCCCAACGCTCTGACCTGGTTCTGACCACAGGAGGCCTTGGCCCTACGGATGACGACCTCACCCGAGAAGCCATCGCCCAACTTATGGGCGAAACCCTCTCCGTCGACCCTCAAGCCCTGGAACACCTTCAAGGAGTCTTCCGTGAGAGGGGCGCTTCCATGCCCAACGCAAATATCAAGCAGGCCAATCTTATCTCCTCCGCTCGGACCGTACTTAACGCCACGGGCACAGCCCCAGGGTGGTGGGTGGAGAAGGGCGGAAGAATCATCGTCGCCATGCCTGGGCCTCCCCGCGAGCTACACCCAATGTGGGAGACCGAGGTAGAACCTAAGCTAACTCTCTATGCCCCAGGAACGGTCATCCTTACCCGCAGCTTCAAAACCCACGGCCTAGGGGAGTCGACCCTCAACGAGTTGATAGCTCCACTCTTCCATCTCCCTGATGCCACCCTCGGGATGTATGCCCAGGCCCAGGGTGTCCAAGTCCGGGTGAGGGTAAGGGCACAGAACAACGAAGAGGCCCAGAAGCTGCTCTCACCCGTAGAGTCGGAGTTGAAGCGTCTCCTAGGAGACTACATCTGGGGTGTTGACAACCAGCTTCTGGAAGAGCAAGTGGGGAGAGAGTTGATACAACAGGGACTCAAACTGGCCGTCATGGAATCCTGCACCGGAGGACTGTTGGCCCACACCATCACCCAGGTCCCAGGCAGCTCTCAATACTTTAGAGGTGGGCTGGTGGCGTATTCCGACGATATGAAAATAGACGGAGGGGTCGACCCCGCGCTGATACGGAGCCACGGAGCGGTGAGTCCTCAGGTATCCCAAGATATGGCTAGGGCGGCCAGGGAACGTATGGGGGCAGACCTGGGAATAGGTATCACAGGAGTCGCTGGTCCGGGGGAAATGGAAGGGAACCCTGTTGGGACTGTGCACATAGGACTGGCCCACCTAGGAGGCGTACTTCATTTCAGTCGTAGGTATCCTTCGCAACGCACCCTTGTGAAACAGAGAGCGACCACGCAGGCTCTAATAGAACTCTGGAACCTCCTTAGCCAGATGAAGGGCAAGAGGGATGAAGGAGCCCAGGGTGTAAGAGTTACCGTGCTCTAGTGGCCGCCCTACACAGTTAGCCGGCGGTACAAAGCTGGCAATCGCCTGGGCAGGGAGTGAATGTCTGCAAGCACCTCATACCCCATATCCTGACACATAGCCCTCAGATAGTCATGGCCTTCCTTATCTACCGTGAGACAGAAAGGCATAATTCCGTTCTTGCGGGCCTCAAGGAGGGCTGACCTGGTGTCGTGGATAGCGTACTCCTTCTCCACGCCCTCTCGGCTGTATCCTCGGTCCTGTGGTCGACCGTCGCTGATGAGGATAAGGAATTTGGTGCGGGCCTCCACACGGTCCAGTTTGGTGACTGCGTGGCGAATTGCCGGCCCCATGCGGGTAGCTTGGAGCGGCGACACCTTGTCGATACGGCGCTTGACCTTCTCTGTTAGTGCCTCTTGGACATCCTTGATAACGAAGAAGTCCACGTTCTCCCGCCCATATCCGGAAAAGCCGTAGATACCGTAGGTATCACCGATGGTCTCTAGAGCATGAATGAGGAGGACAAGGCTCTCCTTCTCCAGATCGACTATGCGCTTGTAACTTCGTCGCACGCCCTCACCCCTACGGCTGCGCAACCAAAACATGTACTCCAGGGGATCATCTGGTGCATCCCACTCGTCTGCCAGACGCCGGGACTCGTCTATGGCCTCCGCAGTAGAAGCGCTCATATCCAGGAGGAAGACCACCGCTACGTCTCGCTGGATCTTGTTGCGCCTCAAGTACACCTTCTCCGAAGGGGAGGTCCCAGAGCGCTTGTCAACCATAGCCTCAATTACAGCGTCTAGTTCGAGTTCGTCGCCGTCCTGTTGTCTCTTGACCTTTTGCAGTCCCTGGGGAATCATCAACTCAAACTGACGCCTTATCTGTGATGCTAGAGCAGCGTAGCCATCCAGGGTTGTGCTGAAGTAGGCCGAGTCCCCCTCTGTCATTTCCTTTTCTCGCAGCAGGCACCAGCGCGATCGATAGTCGGACATCCGATAGTCCCACTCGTCGTAAAGAAAAGAAGCCGGCTCCTTTATCTCTAGAGGGCCGCCCTGCTCCTCTTCGTCGTAGGACGGATCGTAGGAATAGTTGCTCTGCCGAATGGCGCCCTGGGGAGACCCCTTGGATCCCACCTCTTTGACCTGGTCGGTGGCAAATATCCCCTGGCGCTTTATATCTGTCATATCGCCCTGATTTGCGGGTTGGTTCGCCTCAGCCAGAAGTTTTTCCATCTCTCCCTTGGGTATGGTTTCGCCCTTCACACCTCGTTCTCTTTGAGATTCCCGCAGCAGGGAGATTACCTGCATCAGCTCTGGCTTATAATCCCCCCGGTAGTCTACTTGTGGAGGAGACTGATAGGGCTGTTCCTCACCGTCTTCCCCAGATCCTTGGGAATCCATCAGGTCTTTGAGCATCTGCTCCCACTGCTCCTCTTCCATCCCGTCTCCCCCAGACTCCTCCTCCTGGAAGTCTCCCTGCTCCCAATCTTGCTCTGGGCTATCCTCATTGCGGACCTGAGAGATAATTTGATATAGACGTATGGTGGCCTCGGCGCTGTCTTCTACCAACGCCTGTGGATTGGACAAGGGCTTCACTATCTCCCAGAGCGCCTTTACCCGCTTCAAGTACTGCTGAGGTACCATCAGCTCTCTACCCTGCTGAAGGCTGAGGCGTATCAGCAACTCTACCATAGCCTCTCTGGCGGGTAGTTCCTCCAGTATGGGGCGCTCTGCCAGGGACTGCCTCTGAACATTCGTATACGCCTGCCGTATACCGGGATACTCTATCTTGACTCGGTGGTCCAGGCGACAATCCTC
>JASLXI010000042.1:0-289 GCA_030740415.1 Dehalococcoidia bacterium | reverse complement strand
CCGGGCCAGAACACCGTCTGTGAATATGTCAAAGAAACGCTGTATATCCGCAAGGCCAACAGTACGCTCATCTTCAGGCTCACTCTCCTCGGCGTCGGGGGCCACCTCCGGTACCGGAGGGAGAAGCTGGCTTCTCATATCCGAAAACTGAGTCGCTGGAGTATTGAAGGAGAACTGGAAACTACGGAATTCTAGGTGAGCAACCTGATGGGTGGCCACAACCTTGTACCAGTCGAAGTTTTCTTCCTTGTTGCTAAACCGCTCCGCCACAGGGGGAAGGTATACCGTG
>JASLXI010000041.1 GCA_030740415.1 Dehalococcoidia bacterium | reverse complement strand
ACGCACTATTCGATGCTCCTTTTCTGGCCTTGGGAATGACTGAAGCCATGCTAAGGAGTATACGAGTCCCAACGATGGTCATGCCGGGTGACAACGACATTCACCCTAGGAGACTGGCCGAGTTGGTCCACAGGCTAGTGCCTAACTGCCAGTGGGCCGAGGTACCCCCCCATGGGAATGCCCCCGAACTCTACTCTCAGCGGGTCCTACAATTCTTAGATGAGGTAGAGAGCAAATCTCGATAGAGGCAGTGTGCGATTCATAGAGTAAACCTCACCCAAGTGCGGAAGGAGATATCAGCATCCCGATGGTGAACACGGTACTAGGCCCTGTCGATGTAAACGATCTGGGCTTCACCCTAATGCATGAGCATATCCGAGAGAGCTCGGCGGGTGTCCCTTTCACCTTTCCAGAGTTGGTCGACCGCGACGAAGCAATAGCCAGAGGTGTCGAGATTATATCCGAGGCTCATGCCGAGGGAGTGCGTACATATGTTGACGTCTCAACCATGGACTTGGGGCGCCAGGTGACAGTCATTCGTGATGTAGCAGAACAGGTGGAAGTGCATGTCATAGCAGCCACCGGTCTGTGGCTTGATATTCCTCGTGCTATATCCAACGGAGCCACTCCAGACCAATTAGCTAGGGCATTCATTCGTGAGATTGAAGATGGAATTGAAGGAACCGGTATAAAGGCTGGAATCATCAAGGTCGCCACGTCTGAAGAGGGAGTTACGCCTGCCAATGAACTTGTCCTGCGGGCTGCCGCCAGGGCTTCAAATGCCACGGGGACGCGGATCACCACTCACACTGCGGCTCTAGCCAAGGTTGGCAATGATCAAGTAGCCATCTTTGAGGAGGAGGGAGTTGACCTTCGACGGGTCAATATTGGCCACAGCAATAACACCCAAGACATGGAGTATCTGACCGGACTCATCAGGAAGGGCTGCACCTTGGGAATGGATAGCTTCCCGGGAGGTCGAGGCGGGAGCCTCAACTGGGAGCAACGGACACAGGTGATTAAGCAATTAATAGATCTCGGCTACGCGAACTGGGTGACTGTATCACACGATGGCGGGGACGGGAGACCCGCCCACCCCGAGTCGATTGCAGAGCGCCTGGCCTCCAATCCTGACAGGATATCCTTCATCAGCAGAAAGGTACTCCCCCGGTTACGGGAGCTGGGTACAAGCGAGGAAGACATCAGAGCGATCACAGTAGATGCACCCCGACGATACTTCAGCGGTCAATAATATATTCAAAGGAGGCGATCCAATGGTGCTGACCCAATCAAGTGAGACGGCGATGCCGAGACCGCTGGATGGAATCCGAGTGGTGGACTTCACCTGGGTACGGGCTGGTCCCTGGGCTGCCCGCTGGCTGGGGGCACTGGGTGCTCAAGTCATCAAAGTTGAGTGGCCCGAGAATCCCGATCCCCTGCGGCGAGGGTTAAATGACACCCCGCCAGGGGTGGAGCACACTCTCAATACATCCGGCAACTTCAACGACACCAACGCCAACAAACTCAGCGTCACACTAAATGTGCGTACTCCCAAAGGCTTGGATCTCATTAAGCGCCTGATCTCCGTCTCCGATGTTGTAATCGAGAACTTCAGCTCCAGAACTCTGGAAAACTGGGGCATCGGCTACGAGGAGATGCGCAAGTTGAGACCAGATATCGTCTACGTATCCCAGGCCGGATTCGGCCATACGGGACGTCACCATCAATACACCACCGCAGGACCCATAGCCCAGGCGTTCTCAGGAATGACTTACCTCTCTGGACTGCCTGGCAAGCTCCCTGCCGGCTGGGGATGGTCGTACTTGGACGATACTGGCGGTATGTACATCGCGTTCTCCACTCTAACCGCTCTCTATCGACGAAACGTGACTGGCCAGGGACAACACGTAGATCTCTCTCAGATGATTATTGGTGCAACTCTAAACGGCCCAGCATTCCTGGATATCACCGCCAACAAACGATCTATTCGCCGAGAGGGGTATCCTCCAGGTAATCGCGCCCATTGGCCCGGTACGCCTCTGCTCAGCAACTACCGCGGCCCCACAGTGGCGCCACACAACAGCTACCGTACCAAGGGCGACGGGTACAACGATTGGTGCGTAATAGTCTGCAACTCAAACACGGAGTGGCACCGACTAGTGGAGGTAATGGGCTCTCCAGGTTGGGCAACCGCGCCCCAATACGTCACCCTAGAAGGGCGTCTGCAGCATCAGGAGGAACTCGATAAGTCCATTGAGAAATGGACGTTATCTCTGGAGAAATACGAGCTGATGGAGCGATGCCAATCAGCAGGTGTGCGCTCCATGCCAGTTCAAAGCAATGAGAACCGGGTGGAGCACGACCCACAGCTACGTCACAGAAACATGTTCCAGGCATTGGAGCACCCGGTTCTGGGACTACGCAATTTCCAGAACGCGCCGTTCAAGCTCTCGGAGAGCCCAGCAATAAACACGCTTCCTGCCCCTCTGATTGGTGAGCACAATCAGCTTGAGCTCGAGGGAATATTGGGCATCAGCCACGAGGAACTCGTTAATGGGTTCGAAGACGAGACCTTCTGGCCCAAGAGCCTAGACCGTTACCCCTACATGGACGAGATGATGCAGAGTGGCCCGATTGGGAATGATGCAGATCATCTATTGCTCCGAGGCAAGAATGACTCATTCTCTTCCGCACAATCCCCTGAAACACCCACAGAAGTGGGTCCGCTGTCGGGCCTTCGGGTGCTGGAATTGGCCGATGAGAAGGGCCAATGGTGCGGTAAGCTCATGGCTGACTTAGGCGCCGACGTTATAAAGATTGAGCCCCCTGGTGGTGAGGCCACTCGCGGTGTGGGGCCATTCCTAGATGACCTCCCCCACAGAGAGCGTAGCCTATCCTTCTGGCACTACAATACCTCCAAGCGAGGAATAACTCTGGACCTGGAAACCGAGGATGGGCGTCAGCTGTTCCGACAGATGGCTGCCAAGGCTGACATAATCCTAGAGACATTCAATCCGGGGTATATGGCCTCTCTAGACCTGGCATACGATGACCTCAAGGAACTCAATCCTAGACTCATCGTATGCTCACTGACCCCGTTCGGACAGACGGGACCATGGAAGGACTACTTGGGCACCGACTTGTTGCACCTGGCTGCGGGGGGCCAGATGGGCTGCTGTGGCTACGACGAGGATGACGTGCCAAACGCCCCACCCATAGCTGGGGGTGGCGGACAAGCATGGCACATGGGAAGTCATTATGCCTATATGGCTATCATGGCCGCATTGGTATACCGGACTACCACCGGCAAGGGACAGTACATTGACACTTCAGTTCACGATGCTTGCGCACTCACCACCGAAATGCACGTCATGGTCTGGATTTACACAGACAAGGTTCCTCTGCGCCAGACAGGACGCCATGCCTCAGCCACTTCAAGCGCAAAAAGTCAGCTGCCTACCAAAGACGGCAAGCTCGTAAATGCTAACGTAGCTGGCTTCCGCCTTACCCCAAAGCAGATGCAAGCCCTGGTAGACTGGATGGACGGCTATGGCTTAGCCGACGACCTGAAGGATGAGAGGTATCGAGACCAGGGAGTGATTCAGGAAAACGCTTCCCACATCAACGAGGTGGCAGCCCACTTCTTTACACAACTTACGCAAGAAGAGGTGGCGTACGGTGGCCAGGAGCGAGGATTCAACTGGGGCGCAGTGCGCTCGCCGGACGACCTCGTAGACGATGGACATCTCCATGACCGAGGGTTCTGGGTCAACGTTGAACATCCAGAGCTGGGACGCAGGTTCACCTACCCTGGTCCAGCCGGAATCTGGAACGGTTCCCCTTGGAACATTTCCCGACGGGCGCCCCTGATTGGAGAGCACAACGAGGAAGTTCTCTGCGGGGAATTGGGGCTGACCAAGGCAGAGATGGCTGTTTTGGCTGAGAGCGGTGTGGTCTAGCGCACCCTGCAATCCAGTGCACATCTTCAAGAATATCACAGGGCTCTGAAAATTAAACCGACCTTCTCGCTACCTGACGACCACCTAGCGCATACAGAAAGTTATCCTGGACCAATCTAATTTCTATGGGACAAATAGGATATGGGATCCAAAACGTAATCAGTGGCTCCAGTCGCGTAACTATTGGCCAATCAAACGGGTGGCAACTTAGCGTTATTACCTTCCGATTTGAATTTGGTGCCCACCTTGATGCTTCTCGTTCCCAGTTGATACATAGGGAACCAATTTGAGGGTGTGAACAAGCCTGCACATACTCTACAATACGCTTTGCGAGCAGGAGGCCAGGAAAAGGATGGCGACGACCCTTTAGGCCTACACTGTTCTTCCGTCACCTGACGACAGGAGGATTGAAACAACCATGAGCGAGCAGGTCACCATCAGCACGATGCTTGAAGCAGAACACCGGTGGATTGACGAACGATTCGAACAGTTCTCGCGAGGTCTGGCTATGGGACTGGTCAAAGCAGACCCCTTCCAGGAGGCTGTCAGTGTCCTTCACAGACACATTTACCTGGAAGAGGAGCTTTTATTCCCGGAGGTCGAGGCGCGGGGCCTTGAGGGTCCCACAGCAGTGATGGTTCAGGAGCATGGCGACATCTGCCGTTTCCTGAATGGCATCACCGAACTCATCGGGGAAGGTATCGGGCACGCCCGAATTCAAGACTCCTTCAAAGCCCTCCGAAGATTGCTGGAGGAGCACAACGTCAAGGAGGAAGGCGTGCTGTATCCATCTGCGGACAGGCTGCTGAATAGCACTGAACTGGTAGGACGTTTGAAGGAAGCCAATCCTCCGGATGGTTGGGCCTGCCGTGCCCACCAGGACGAAGGCTAACCGCAAGCGAACTAGAAGTCTATGTACACTTGCTCGCCGCTATCATCCGGCTTGGAGTCCCATGGGGTATTTGGTCTCGGGAGACCCTCTCTCCGGTGATGACCTCACCACCCGCCGCGAAAAGCATTATATCATCGAGGTCGGATAGGAAGGGACCGGTCGAAATGGGGAATTCCGTTTGACATCTGTAGGGTGTCGGCATCAAGACGGCCGATTCCAAAGAGGGCACACCAATAGGGAGGTAAACCTGCCTACATGCCCGCAGGGACTTTCCCTCTGGGCTGAGCCCGGGCCTACGGAGATGAGAAAGTATTTGTTACTCTGCTGGGGCATAACGGCCTAAACTGCGAGACACCTGAGTTCCAGAAGGTGATAATAAAGGGAGCCAACTGTGTCGCAGGCTGGTGATCGAATCACCAATAATTCTGATACAGTATGGATATCTACCGACAGGGGTAGGATTTTCTGGGGAGGTGAGATCCATGCAGGTAATAAGAATTAACGAAGTGCCCCCTGAGCACGTCGACAGTGGAATATTCGTCGGAGGGAAGGTAACGCGACAACCTTTGGTAACAGAGGATATGGGACACGACTTCAACATGAGCAATGTGAATTTCAGTCAAGGAGCAAGAAACAAATTCCATGCCCATAGCTGTGACCAAGTTCTATTCGTAACTGCAGGGCGAGGAATCGTGGCTACAGAGGATGGTGAGATTGAAGTAAGCACTGGAGAGATCGTTCACATCCCTTCAGGAGAGAAGCATTGGCACGGCGCTACTAAGGATTCGACATTCTCCCACATCTCCCTCACTCAAGTCGGAAGCACCGCCGAACAGCTCGAGGACTAGTTCTCTCCTACCTTCCCCTGCCGCAGTATCGAGGACTGAGAGTGGCATGGCACTTGATAAGCAGAGTTGGTCACATAGCATTGAGCATTGTGGGTGGTAGCGTCTCACACCAGTACGTGGGCACGAGGTTCCTAGTTCGGAGGGTAAGAAGGAGTTGAGTGGATTCGAACGCTTGACCCCCTGCTTACAAAGCCCACCATACACTTCCGTTTAGCTTCAGAGAATGTACTCGAGGGCTCCATCAAAGACAAGAAGAACACCAAAGGCCTGAATGTCAGTCGGGAAGAGTGGCTCAGGTATACCGAAGGGAGATTCTTGAGGTGACTCCCAGTTCCTCTCCCCCAAGCTAATCGGGAGCATGTAGTCAGGTTCCTTGGCCTCTACGATACTAAGCCTTGGTGACAACACTCCTTCTCGCGTACCAGAAGGAGCGAAGGAGCCGCCTTTATCTCCTCCTGAAGTATGGGGCACAGAAGGGGTTGTCACAGTGCAGGGCCTTCAGGCTTACGTTGCCCACGTCGTAGTAGCTAATAAGGCCCAATCCGTCTGCCCCTATGGTCACCGATGTGTACTGCCCTCTATCACCACCGCCGTCCAGCGTGGTCATGCCGGCCTCGGTACATTTGATATCGGAGCAGTGGGCTATCTTTAGGTCTCGGTTGGTGTAGCCATAGTAGCTAATAAGACCCAGTCCGTCTGCCCCTATGGTCACCGATGTGTAGCCCCCTACATTCCCACTGCTGTCCAGCGTGGCTATGGCGTTGGCGTTCGGTATAGCACGGTCGACTACGGCCCCTGATGACCCGGTATCCCCCCGGAGGCCTTGCTCGCCCCGGAGGCCTTGCTCGCCCCGGAGGCCTTGCTCGCCCCGGAGGCCTTGCTCGCCCTGGAGGCCTTGCTCGCCCCGGAGGCCTTGCTCGCCCTGGAGGCCTTGCTCGCCCTGGAGGCCTTGCTCGCCCCGGAGGCCTTGCTCGCCATGGAGGCCTTGCTCGCCATGGAGAATCCAAAGGAAGACATTATGAGCAGTGTGAGTAGACAGGATTTCATCTGTTGCCTCCGTAATGGTAAACCTCTATTTGCAATTAGTGATGGGCAGTAATGGACGCCAAACAATGACCCTCTACTTGTAAAGCCCAGTTAACCACTTTTACCCATTATACCCCGCCAGGGGTATACCGTAGAGAGGGGGGGGGGCTGTGACATAGGGGGAGTGGGGCATTCATTTTCTAGGATGATATTAAGGCTTAAACGTCTGTAGTGGGAGTTCATATCTCGAAATCATGTTTGACAACGTTGCAC